>CAZRXE010001408.1:0-5343 GCA_964603695.1 uncultured Heliomicrobium sp. | reverse complement strand
CCGGAGTTTAGGACGGTGACTTGATCGCCTGCCAGTTTGACCCGCAGCGGCAGCGAGAAATTACCTATGCCGCGATAGAACAAAAACTTCTCGTATTCGGTTTTCGCGTCGTGGTCGAGACGCAGCGGCGCGGCGTCGGTTTCGCGCGCCGGGTAATAATGGCTTTCGCCTTTCGAGACGGGAAAGTCCGCGCGCGCGCCGGGCAGCACGGTGAATTCGCCCCAGTTGATGCCGCCGCTGAGTTCGCGCGCCTGCGGAAACCATTCAGTGATGCGGCCTTGCGGAAAGTCCACTTTGACCGAAGCCTTTATTTCGCGGTTGGCGTAAAAATACAAAACCGGTGTTTCCATACGCACCAGCGCCAGTTCGCATTTCAGGCAGCGGTTTTGAGCAGACGATTTGATTTCTTTCGACCGGTAAACAAACTCCGGCAAATCGCTTGGGCCTGAGAGCGGACTCCAGGTTTGCGGCTTGCCGGCGGCATCCGAAACCGAAGTGAAGGTTCCCCATTCGTGAACGACGAAGCGGTCTTTGGGCGACGGTTGTTCTTGCGCATTGAGGATGCTTGCGGCGGATGTAAACGCGACCGCGAGCAGCAACAACGCAAACAGAAGTTTTGACGGAATTCGTGCGGACATCACTTGCCTCCTGAAAATGTGGGACAGGCTTCAGCCTGTGGTCATTGTGGACAGACTAAAATCCATCCCACGGTTTGGTTTTCATCTCTTGACTGCCGCGACTTGCGCGCGCAGGGCGGAGAGTTTTTGCCCCGGTTTGCCGAAGTGAAGAATCAGATTGCGCGCCAGCAGCGAGCCTTCCTGCGCGCCTTCGATGGCGCGGCGCAGATGTTCCTGATGCGTAGACTGTCGCGGATGTTCTGAAATGATGGCCAGCGCGAATTCGATTTCCGGGTTGTTGCCGCCGAGGTGACCGGAGCCTTTGCGCACCATTGCATAACCTTCGGCCAGACTCGGCGTGTTGATGCTGGATTTGTAGCCGGCTTGTTTGTAGCAGGCGTCCAGATACCCTGCGTCAAACAATGCCAGCGAAGCGCTTTTATTCTGGCGAACGGATTCGCGAATGCGCTCCATCAATTTGGCTTGCAAGTCTTCGGCGACGGCGTTGTTGTTGACCGTAATGCCGACTTCGCTGTCGCGTTTGGCCCAGACGGCGTAAATCGTCGCGCGGCGCAGCGTTTCCATCCGCGCCAGCACAGGCGTCTCCGGCGTCAGCAGCGCCAGCGTATCCGCCGTCAGCCGGTTCAAGTCGTAATCCTTTTTCACGTCGCGCCATTGGCTGCCCGCCCAGGGCAGCGATTTGGCGTTGCCGATTTCAATTGGGTGGCAAAGCAGCGGCGGCCCGGCCATCGCGGTTTGTTGCAACGCAGCCGTCAGCAGCAGCGCCGCAGCCAGTGAATACGAACGGAGCATTTTGCGAGTCATAACGTTTCCTCCCAGAGTGTTGGTTGTTAATTTTCCATTTGTCATTTTTCAATTTTCATTTGCCATTGTTCGGTGGATCCGGCACGCAATGAAAAATAGAAAATGACAAATCAAAAATGGAAAATCGCTTTACAGTAAAGTCGAAAAACTACTTTGCCTGTGTCGGCAGCGGCCCTTTCCACATCCGCCACCATTCGGTGTCGCCAAGTCCCAGCTTGTTCCACCAGGCGTCCAGCATGGCGCGGTCGCCGCCGAGCACGCCCGCACGCGTGACTTTGAGTGGCGGCGGAACCAGTTCGGCCAGTCGGTCAATGACTTTGCCGCGCTGTTCATCGCGAGTACGCGGCAGCAGATGCCACAGCGTCAGCGCGTCGCGTTTTCGCGCCAACGACAATACTGTTTCCAGCGAATCTGCGTTGCCGACATCAAAAGCCGCCAATGCCTTTTGAAACTCCGCTGAAGCGTCGGCGAAATACGGCGTGCCAGGACCTAACGTTGGACGCGTGACGCATTTGGCTTCGGCAGGGACGAAAGATTCCAATCCCTGCGATTCAAACGCCACCCAGCCGAGTGTGACGTGCAGAAGTCCGACGCCGTCGTCGTTGATTTCCAGCGTGTAGCTGCATCCTAAATCCACCGCCAGGGCCGACGGGGTTTCGACAAAAAACTTTCGCGGCGGTGCCCAGATGAAAGCTTCCATTTTGCCGCGCGCCATCGCCAATCGGTGATTGTCTTCGTCGGCTCCAACCAGCCGGACGCGCGAGTTCGGTTCGATTTTGACTTCGCCAATTTGCCCGACGCTGATTTGCGCGCGTGAAGCACCATCGGTCGCCAGCCATTCGCCAAGCGGCAAGCGGCCTTTTTCGGCGATTTTCCGTTTGCCGATGACCGGCTGCCCATCCAGCCGCGTCACTTCCCACGAAACGCGGTTGTCCGGTTCGGGCGGTACTTGTCGCCGGTAAAGCCACCAAGCCGCGCCAATCAACACTACCAACACAGTCACAGCCGCAAACTGAAACTCTGGAAAACTGAGCCGGGATTTTCTCTGCGCAGCCTTTGTTTTCTCAGCGCCTCTGCGGTGAACCAGAAGCGTTGTCTCCAGGTCTTCCCACAACGACTCCGGCGCTTGTTCGTGAACCAGTTGCGCCGCCAACTGCGCGCCGAAGCGAATGTCTTCGTATTCCGCGCGGCAATGCCGGCAGACTTGCAAGTGTTCGGCGACCCGCCGCGACTCATACGCCGGCAATTCGCCGTGCAGATACGCGGAAAGTTTTTGGCCAACGTGTTTGCCGAACATAATCTCCCTCATTCTCCTGCTTTCGTTCCTGCTTCAAATTCGCCGCGCAGATGTTGCAGCCGTCGCGCCAATTCCTTGTGACCGCGATTGAGCCGCGACGCCACAGTGCCGGTCGAACAACCCAGCACGGCAGCCATCTCTTCGTAAGACAAGCCCTGGAAATATTTCAGCAAAATCGCCAGCCGCAGCTTCGGTTTCAATTGTTTGACGGCGGCTTTGACCGCTACCGAAAGTTCCAGTTGCGAATAGCGGTCTTCCTGCGGCGAGTTGTGTTCGCCCTGTTCAAATTGTTTTGCCAGTTGCCGATCCATCGCGTTCATTTCGCCGTCTTCGCCGTCGCTTGCACCGAAAAAATCAAATGATAAAAACCTTCGCCGCCGTCGCTGTTCGTCCAAACAGGCATTGACCACCAACCGGTAAAGCCAGGTGGAAAACCCCGCTTCGCCGCGAAATTGATTGATCGAGGAAAACAATTTCAAAAAGACCTGCTGCGTGATGTCGCGCGCCGCCGCTTCGTCGCCGATGAAATGCAACGCGATTGTCCAGGCGCGGTCTTTGTGCAACTCGAACAATTGCCGGAAAGCGTCGCGGTCGCCCTGCCGACAGGCTTCGATCACCTCACTGAGGCGCTCCTCGCCGGTTCCGGCAGCCCCAGTTGATTGTTCGTTCATCGCGGCGCGCCCTTCCATTATTTCCCTCGTGACTTTTGATCGCGTACAGCCCTTAGACGAAGCAGGAACTTCGTTTCTTCCATTTTGCGGACGGATTTTTTGCGGCGGTATTTTCGAGTCCGGGTTGCGGATTGGGAAGCTCAGCCGGCAGGACGGTTGATACGAATCAATAGGCCGTCGAGCGTGGCCAGTGAATCAATGGCGGCGTGGATTCGATTGGCCTGGGCGACAAAGTCTTTGTCGAAAGTGCAAATGATGATGCCGGAGTGATTGGGCTGAGTTTTGTGCAAGCGAATGAAGTCCTTCCGGTTGAGCGTCAGCAACGCGCGGTTTTCGGCACAGGCGAAGGCCAAAACTTCAGGATCAGGAACTTCCTGATTGGAATAACCGGTTTCGTGAATGGTCAGTACGTCGTGGCCAAGCCGACGAAGTGTTTCCACCACTGGAAAGGGAAAGTTTTCATTTCCGTAAAGTCGCGCCATTTTCAGGCATCCTCATTTTCCTGAATTTCGCGGTCAATCTCTTCACGATGCGAGCGAACGTAAGCCCAGGCGTTCGCCAAATCTTCGGCTCGCAACGTTGGATAGGCATTCAGCAACTCCGCTTCGCCGGTTCCCTGTCTCCTGGCTTGCTCCAAAATCCAAACAGGAATTCTGGTTCGGACGATTCGCGCCGCGCCGCCGCATACTTGCGGAGTGCTTTCAACGCCCGGATAAACGTCTCCCAAATCGCGAACCACCCATTGCAGCAGTTGGGCCTTTTCCGCTCTGGTCATGACCGACAGCAATTTTTCGGCTTCTTGAATTGAGGTCATACGAGCGGCTTATAGCACGAGGCGAGATTCACGGCCAAGCTACCATAAGTTCCTTGACGGCCTTGAAACGAGTAAGGCACACTCAGCTGCGGTTGATTCACCCAAACCATACTAATGCTGGTTCTCGTCCCCTCACACGCAACACGAAAAACTTATGCCGAAGTTTGAACATCACATCTTCATCTGCACCAATCAGCGTCCGTCGGAAAATCCACGCGGCTGTTGCGATCCGCAAGGATTCGGCAGCTTGCAACTGGCTTTCAAACAAGAACTCTCCGCGCGCGGATTGAAAACCGCCGTTCGCGCCAACAAAGCCGGTTGTTTGGATCAATGCGAACACGGGCCGACCGTGGTCGTTTACCCGGAAGCTGTTTGGTACGGCGGCGTCAAAGCCGAAGACGTGGCGGAAATCGTCGAATCGCACATCATTCATCAACAGCCCGTGGCGCGATTGCGCTTGGCGGATGAATGCATCAACACGCCGGTTTGCCAGCACAAAGAGTCGCGCAAATCGGAATAGCGGGACGTTATGCCAAAAACCGACCTCATCCACCTGGTCACCATCGGCGGCGGCACGGGGCTTTCGACTTTGCTTAAAGGGTTGAAGCCTTACCTGCGCCCCGAAGCCGAGCCGAAGATCGAATTGACAGCCATCGTCACCGTCACGGACGACGGCAAAAGCTCCGGGCGATTGCGCCGCGAATTCAACGTGTTGCCGCCCGGCGACATTCGCAATTGTTTGGCGGCGCTGGCCGACGAAGAGTTGCTGATGACCAAACTTTTCCGCCATCGGTTTTCGGGCGATGGGTCGGTGGGCGGGCACGCGCTGGGCAATCTGATCTTGCTGGCTTTGAATGAAATGAGCGACGATTTTCCGGCGGCGATTAAATGCGCCGGACAGTTGCTGGGAATTGGCGCGCGGGTGCTGCCTTCGACGCTCGATCACGTTGATCTGGTGGCGAGGCTCAACGGCAAATCGGTCAAAGGGCAGGTCGCCATCAAATCGCAAAATTTGCCGATTCGCGAATTGTCGCTGGAGCCGCCGGATGCGCAGGCTTTGCCGGCGGCGGTTGAAGCCATTCACCAAGCCGATTTGATTACGCTCGGCCCCGGTTCGCT
>CAZRXE010001407.1:0-4598 GCA_964603695.1 uncultured Heliomicrobium sp. | reverse complement strand
CGGAAGTGGGGTGGTGGGGGCGGTGGCGGGGGGGGTGGAGGTGGTGGTGGGGGTGGAGGTGGTGGAGGCGGCAACACGCGCTGCGGAGCCATTTCCGGTTATACGATTTCGACTTTTGCCGGAAACGGCAATTACGGTTTCAGCGGCGACGGCGGCGATGCGATCAATGCCGCATTGCGCTCCGTCAACCAACTCACTCGTGACGCTTCCGGCCTGATGATTGTGGATAGTCAGGGACGCACAGTCCGCCGCGTGGATGCGCAAGGCAAAATCCGCACGATTGCCGGCAACAGCACCAACGGCAACACAGGCGACGGCAATCTGGCCATTTACGCCACCTTCGGCGCGACCGGCGGCGTAGCCACTGATGCCGCCGGAAACATTTACGTCTCCGACACGAACTTCCATCGCATTCGCCGCATCGCGCCCGATGGCAAAATCGCGCACTTCGCAGGCTCTTCCACGGGCTTGAGCGGTTCGCAGGGCGACAACGGTCAGGCGACGGCGGCGCGTTTGAATCGCCCGACGGCGCTGGCTGTGGATTCGCAAAACATCTTGTACATTGCCGACAGCGGCAATCAGCGCATTCGAGTCATCAATTTGTCCACGAACGTCATCACGAATTTCGCCGGGACTGGCGGCAGCGGCTACAACGGCGATGGCGTGGATGCGACCAACAGCAGTTTGAACAATCCGACAGGTTTGGCGATTGACGGACAAAACAACGCCTACATCGCTGACCGAGGAAATCAGCGCATCCGCAAGGTGGATGCGGCAAGCAAGAAGATCAGCACTGTTGCCGGAGACGGAACTGTAGGTTCTGGCGGCGACGGCGGTGCAGCGACGGCTGCGCAACTGAACGGGCCGACCGATGTCGCTGTGGATGCCAACGGAAACGTTTTCATTGCAGATCAAACTAACAACCGCGTCCGCCGCGTTAAACCCAACGGCACGATTGAAACCATCGCCGGCACAGGTTCCGCCGGGTTTGCCGGAGAAAATGGCCCCGCCGCGCAAGCGCAATTGAGTTTGCCGACAGGCATCGCGGTGGATTCGGAGTGCAACGTTTACGTAGGCGACAACGGCAACCTGCGCGTGCGCAAACTTACACCGGTCGGTGGCGGAGGCAGCCAAACGAATCGCAATCCGGTCATTACCTCAAATCTCGGCAATCAAACCCTGACCAAAGGCCAGACGGTTGATCTGCCTTTGTCTGCTACCGACGAAGACAACGACGGCGTGACCTTCTCGCTGGTGAATGCACCGGCCTTCGTTTCCATCGTCAATGCCAATGTGGCTGCGCGCACGGCCACGCTGCGTTTGGCTCCGACGGCTGCGGGCACGTTCAGCGGTGTGCAAGTTAAAGCCGACGACGGCAAAGGCGGCACGGCCACATCCGCAGCGTTCAGCATCACGGTCAACGAACCGCAAGCAGGCAATCAACCGCCGACCGCCAGCGCGGCAGCCTTGCCTGCAATGCTCGAAGCGGTTTCGGCGGCGGGCGCGCCCGTCAGTTTGAACGGCAGCGGCTCCGATCCGAACGGCGACACCATCACCTTCGCCTGGACGGACAACGGCAACGTCATCGCCACCAGCGCCGTGGCTACTGTGACGCTGGCTCTAGGCAATCACAGCATTGTTCTGACCGTCACCGACAGCAAAGGCGCGAAGACTTCGACTCCGGCGCAAACCGTCACAGTCAAGGATTCGACGCCGCCGGTTATCAGCGGAATTCCGGCGGCAATCACAACGGCGGCGACTTCGGCGGCGGGTGCCGTTGTCAATTACACCTTGCCGACCGCGACCGATCTGGTGGACGGCAATGTCGCGGTCAACGCCGATAAGGCTTCAGGCACGTTGTTCCCGGTCGGCACGACGACAGTCAAATTCACCGCCACGGATTCGCGCGGCAATGCGGCAATGGCTTCGTTCACGGTCACGGTGACACCGTTTTCGGGCGTCGGCACACCGTCGAGTTACAACATCTCGACCTTTGCCGGAAACGGCAGTTACGGCTTCAGTGGCGACGGCGGCGACGCCGTGAATGCTTCGTTGCGTTCCATCAATCAACTTAGCCGCGACAGCGCGGGCTTTATGATTGTGGACAGTCAAGGACGCACCGTCCGCCGCGTGGACGCGCAAGGCAAAATCCGCACGATTGCCGGCAACAGCACCAACGGCAACACCGGCGACGGCAATCTGGCCATTTACGCCACTTTCGGCGCGACGGGCGGTGTGGCCACCGATGCCGCCGGAAACATTTATGTTTCCGACACGAACTTCCATCGCATCCGCCGCATCACGCCGGACGGCAAAATCGCGCATTTCGCAGGCTCTTCCACGGGCTTGAGCGGTTCGCAGGGCGACAACGGTCAGGCGACGGCGGCGCGTTTGAATCGCCCGACGGCGCTGGCCGTGGATTCGCAAAACATCTTGTACATTGCCGACAGCGGCAATCAGCGCATTCGAGTCATCAATTTGTCCACGAACGTCATCACGAATTTCGCCGGGACTGGCGGCAGCGGCTACAACGGCGACGGCGTGATGCGACCAACAGCAGTTTGAACAATCCGACGGGCTTGGCGATAGACGGGCAAAACAACGTCTACATCGCCGACCGAGGCAATCAACGCATCCGCAAGGTTGAAGCGGCAAGCAAGAAGATCAGCACCGTTGCCGGAGACGGGACGGCAGGCTTTGGCGGCGACAATGGCGCGGCGACGGCTGCACAACTGAACGGGCCGACCGATGTCGCCGTGGATGCCAACGGCAACGTGTATCTTACCGATCAAAACAATCATCGCCTCCGCCGCGTCAATGCCGGCGGAACCATCCAAACCATCGCCGGCACGGGCACGCCCGGTTTCAGCGGCGATGGCGGCGCGGCGGCGCAAGCGCAAATCAGCACGCCAACCAGTGTCCAGACGGACGCGGATGGCAATGTTTACGTCGGCGACAATGGCAACCTGCGCGTTCGCAAATTGACTCCCGCGACACCGACGCCGACGCCGACTCCAACTCCAACTCCGACGCCAACGCCGACACCTACACCGACGCCGAATCGCAATCCGGTCGTTACTTCGGCGATCATCAATCAAACGCTGACGCGCGGAGAAACTCTTGATCTGCCGTTGGCCGCCACTGACGAAGACGGCGACAGCGTTAGCTTCTCGCTGATCAATGCGCCGGCATTCGCAACAATAATCAATGCCAATGCGGTGGCGCGCACAGCCACGCTGCGGTTGGCTCCGACGACATCAGGAACATTCAGCGGCGTGCAGGTCAAAGCCGACGACGGCAAAGGCGGTATGACAACATCCGCAGCGTTCAGCATCACCGTCAACGAACCGACCACTACTTGCGCGGTCAGTGTTCCGGCCAATCGTTGGAAAGGCGAATACTTCAATAACCGCAATCTGAGCGGCGCGCCGGTCTTTATTCGCGACGAAGGCAACAGCTTCCTCAACAACTTCTATGAATTTAACAGTCCAAGCGCCGCCTGCGGTGTGCCTGCCGATAACTTCTCGGCGCGCTTCACCCGCGAAGTGACCTTCCCGGCGGGCGTTTACCGCTTCTCCGCGTCGGCGGACGACGGCGTGCGCTTTTTCATTGATAACGAGATCAAGGTGGACAAGTGGATAGATCAGAACGAAACCCGCTACGATGTGGATGTCGCGTTGCGTGCGGGCGTTCACACCTTGCGGTTGGAGTTTTACGACAGCGGCGGCAAGGCGGCGGCGCGATTGTCCTGGGTGGCGCTCAACACCTATCCGTTGATTAACGCCATCGCCAATCAGACCGTCGCGCGCGGTCAGGTACTCGAAGTCGAAGTGACTGCTACGGACGCCGACAACGACCCTGTGACCTTCACTTTGGATAACGCGCCTGATTTCGTCACGCTCGTCAAAGCCGATCCCGCCGCGCGCAAAGTTACGTTGCGTATTGCGCCGCCTGCTGGAGATGCCGCGCAACAATTCAACTTGACGCTCGGAGCTTCGGATGGGCGCGGCGGTCAGGCCGTCAGTAATGCCTTTACCGTCGCAATCACCGTCACGCCGCCTCCGCCGCCGAACCGCGCTCCGGTGGCAGTGGCGCAAGCCCTGCCCGTGACGTTGGAGGCAACGGACGGTGTGGGCGCGACGGTTTCGCTCAATGGCTCGGCGTCGTCGGATCCCGACGGCGATGCGCTGAGTTTTTCGTGGACGGATTTGGGAACGGTGATTTCAACCAAAGCCGTGACGGACATAAAACTGCCTATCGGCACGCACGTCATTGTGCTGACGGTCAGCGACGGCAACGGCGGCGTCACTTCCACCGCGCCGCAAACCGTGACCATCACTGAACCGCCTCCGCCGCCAGTCGAACTGTCTATCATTTCCGTTTCGCCCGCTTCCGGCAAAAGAGGCGCAACGGTGAACGTGGTTGTGACAGGAACAGGCTTCCAGCAGGGAGCGAATGTTTCCTTCAGCGGCGGCGGCATTAACACCAGCACCACATACATCAGTTCGACCCAGTTAAATGTCCGCGTGACGATTTCCGCCAGCACTTTCACGTCATTGCGCAACGTGATTGTCGCCAATCCCGGCGGCGGGTCGGTC
>CAZRXE010001406.1:0-1715 GCA_964603695.1 uncultured Heliomicrobium sp. | reverse complement strand
GCAAGCTTCTCTGACATCCCAGTAAGGAGTTCCCCGTTATGACCTATTCACGTCGCACCTTTTTGCAAACCTCGGCAGTTGGTTTGGCCGCACTCCCTTTCAGCGAAACCCTGTCGGCTTACGCGGCAGGCAAAAAGGCGAAATTCAAACTCGCTGCGCCTGACTGGAGCCTGCGCAAAGAAGCCAAGTTGGAAGCGGTCGAACTCTCCAAGTCCATCGGCTTTTCCGGCGTGCAAATCAGTATTGGACGCGGCGCGCGCGGCGAAACGATTAGTAAATTGCCGCTCAGCAATCCGGCGTTGCAAAAGCAATATCTGGACGAAGCGAAACGGCTCAACTTCAAAATCACGTCGCTTTGCCTGGAGATTATGCACGTCAACGGGTTGAAGTCCGATCCGCTCGGCGAAAAGTGGCTGGCGGAATCCATTCCGATTGCGAAGGCGATGGGCGTGCAAGTCATCCTGGTTCCCTTCTTCGGCAAATGGGCGATCAAGGAAAAAGCCGAGCAGGAACGCGTCGCCGACATTATGCGCAACGTCGCGCCGCAGGCCGAAAAGCTGGGCGTGATTTTGGGTTTGGAAGACACAATCTCGGCGCGCGAGAACGTGGCCATTATGGAGCGCAGCAAATCTTCGGCGGTCTCGGCGTGTCGCGTATGCAGCGTGATGCCGATGCTGACGGTCGTAAAGACCTCGCGTTCGTCGAGTAGAAACGGAGCCGACAGCACTTTCTGCAACCGATTGGCGACGAAGGCGACGTCCTGTTCTTCGCGCAGATGATCTATCAACACGACAAACTCATCACCGCCTAACCGCGCCACCAAATCGCTCGGACGCAGCGCGGCCCGCAAGCGCTCGGCAATATCCACCAGCAACTTGTCGCCCACCAAATGCCCCAGACTGTCGTTGATAATCTTGAAGCGATCCAGGTCCAGAAACAGCACGGCAAAAACATACGTTTCATCCAACCGCGCGCGATCCAACGAGCGACGCAACCGTTCCATAAAAGCCGTGCGATTCGGCAACCCTGTCAAATCGTCGTGCAACGCGCCATAGCGTAATTGCTCTTCGGCTTGCCGACGCGGCGTGATGTCGGTTTGCGAGCCGACCATGCGATAGGCGTTGCCCGACGCATCTCGCACAGCAATGCCGCGACTCAGCATCCAGCAATAGGTGCCGTCGTGATGCAGCATACGGTGTTCGTGCTGAAAGTGCGGCGTCTGCCCTTCGAGATGCGCGGCCAATTCGCGTTCCAATTGCGCGTAATCATCCGGGTGTACGCGGCTGAACCATTCGTCCGGGCTGTTGCGGATGTCGGCTTCGCCGTAACCGAGCATCACTTTCCAGCGCGTCGAATAAAACGCTTCCGACTTTTTCAAATCCCAATCCCACAACCCATCATTTGCGCTGTGAGCGGCCAACGCGTACCGTTCTTCGCTTGCCCGCAAGGCGGCTACCGTTTGCGCATCTTTGATCGCGTAGCGAATCGAGCGTTCCAGCAAAGACGGCGCCATTTGAGACTTAACCAGATAATCTGCGGCTCCGGCCTGCATCACTTCGACATCCAACGATGCATCGCTTTCCTTCGCCAACACGATTATCGGCACCAGCGCGCCACGCCGCTTCGCCTCTTGCAGGAAATACAAGCTGGCATGTTTACCCAGCGAGCCATCCAGCAAACAAACGTCGCAAGCTTTTTGCATCAGGGCGGCGAGC
>CAZRXE010001405.1:0-7115 GCA_964603695.1 uncultured Heliomicrobium sp. | reverse complement strand
CATCGAAAAAAAGCTGTTCACCTATCTGAGTCTCATTCTTTTTGTTCTCCTTGTGCTGGCGTTGCTGGTCTATCAGGGCGTAAGAAGCATGACGCTCTCCGGGAATCTGGCCGAGCATACCTTGCAGGTGCAGGGAGAAGTAAAAACACTCACCTCGCAATTAAATCTGGCGGGCGAACTGTCGCGCGAATACTTTCTGACGCCGGATGCGGTTTCCTCGCAGTCTTACGCCGAAGTGGATGAAAGCCTGTTGGCGTCTTACGCCGAAGCGAAGCAGCAATTGAGTTCCCAGCAAACAAGGCTGGGCGCACTGATTAAGGACAATCCTTCGCAATTGCAGCGGTTCGCGAAAGTGCAAAGTCAAATCAATGAAAGATTGTCCTTGCTTGATTCGATGATTCGCGCGCGCCAACGTAGTGAATTCGATTTGCTGGACAGGCGGTTGAGAATCGCGCGGCTATCTCAGAATAAAAACGAATTGTTTCAATTGCTGGGTAAGATGGAAGAGGAGCAACAAAGGCTTTACGGAGAGTATTCCCGGAATCAGTCTGCCCAGACGCGCAGGGCGATAATTATTTCCATTGCTGGTTTTTTACTGGCGGCGGTTTTGCTGGGCCTTACCAAATTCAGCATTCACCGTGAAACAGCCAAGCAGTTGGAAGGCGGAAAAAGGCTTATGTCTGCGGAAGATGCTTACTTTGAAAGTGAAGAACGGTTTCGGCAAATCGCGGAAAACCTTGAAGCCGTTCTCTGGATCAGAAACGCGCAAACCGGCCAACTTGAATTCATCAGCCCGGTCATCGAACGACTATGGAACATCAATGCCGGGAATCTGCTCGAAGAAGCGGAATCCTGGCTGGACTATGTTCATACGGATGATTTGGAAACAGCGCGAATCCTGACTGGACAGGAACTCTTCGCCGGGAAGATGGATCAGGAATATCGCATCATCGCGCCGGACGGCAGGCAACGCTGGGTCAGAGACCGCGCGTTTCCCGTCAAGGACAAATCCGGCAAGGTGCGGAACATAGTCGGTTTCATGGTGGATGTGACAGACCGGAGGCGCGCCGAGGAAATCGAAGCCGCGCTGCTGGTCAGGGAACAACAGGCGCGTTCGCAAGCCGAAACCGCCAGCCGCATGAAAGACGAATTTTTGAAAGTGGTCTCGCACGAATTGCGCTCGCCGCTCAACACCATACTCGGCTGGGCGCGGATGCTGAATGGCAGGAGCCTGGATCAAGGCATGCATAATCACGCGCTACAAGTCATCGAACAAAGCGCCGAAGCACAAGCGCGATTGATCGAAGATCTGCTGGATGCGGCTCGTATCGCCGGACACGATCTGACAATCGAAACCGGCGAAGTGAGTCTGGCTCAGGTCATAGGGGAGGCGCTGAACAAGGCGCAACTGGCGGCGGAGAGTAGAGGTGTTGAAATCCACGCCGGTCTGGGCCTGGCGCGTTGCGACCCTGACACCGCAATGGTCAACGGAGACGCGCGAAGGTTGGAACAAATCGTCTGGAATTTGCTGATCAACGCCGTGAAGTTCACGCCTCGCGGCGGGCACGTCGGCCTGACGCTGACGCAACAGGACGCTTGGGCGACCATCGTAGTGGCGGATACCGGACAAGGCATTTGCGCCGAAGACCTGCCGAATATTTTCGCGCCCTTCCATCAGGCGAACAGTTCAGATACGCGCCCGGTGGGCGGGCTTGGACTTGGGCTGTCGCTCGTCAAATACCTTGTGGAATTGCACGGCGGCCAGATCCGCGCCGAAAGCGAGGGCGAAGGCAAAGGCGCAACTTTCACGGTCAGACTGCCGCTTCGCGTCGTCAGTGCCGCGCAATCCGAAACGACGGAAAGCGTGCCACCGCTCAGCGCCTCGCCCACCGGGTCTTTGAGCTTTCAGTCAGTGCTCAGCGGATTGAACATTCTGACGGTGGATGACGAGGCAGATGCGCGCGAACTGGTCAAGATGTTGCTTGGCAAGTACGGCGCGGTGGTCACGACGGCGTCTTCGAGCGCCGAAGCGATGGAGTTTCTGACTCGGAATCAGAATGGAAACGCTTTCGATTTGATCGTCTCCGACATCGGCATGCCGGAAGAAAACGGCTACACCTTGATGCGCCGCGTCAGGCAGTTGCCCGCGCCGCAAGGGAAGATTCCCGCCGTGGCGCTGACCGCCTTCGGACGCGCCGAAGACCGTCTGCGGGCGTTACAAGCCGGGTTTCAAATGCACGTTCCCAAACCCGTCGAACCGGCGGAGTTGATGGTGGTGATTGCCAGTTTGACCGGGCGCTCCCTGAAAACCAGGTCGGAGTGAGGAAAAGGCGAGTATGACGAAAGCCGTAATTCTGGTGGTGGATGATGACGTGACGGTTTTGAGCCTGATGCGTTTTCATCTGGAACAGGAGAACTTTGAAGTATTCACGGCGGAACTGCGCGAGCGGGCGCATTTTACTTCGTCGAAAAACCAATAGAGTTCGAGCAACTCGTGCCGTTTGTCCGCAAGGCAGTGGAACGCCGCAGCCACCAACTGTTGTTGCGGGAATTCCGCGATAGGCTGGAACCCCGCACGACATATTGCAACATTATCGGCATGGGGCAGGCGATGAGGAACGATTACGAAGTGATCGAAAGCATCTCTGATTTCGACCCCAACGTGCTGATTGTCGGCGAATCCGGAACCGGAAAAGAAATGATCGCCAACGCAGTGCATGCCGGAAGCCGTCGCGCCAAACATCTCTTCGTCAAAATCAATTGCGCGGCACTGCCCAAATAATTGATCGAATCGGAACTCTTCGGCCACGCCAAAGGCGCATTCACAGGCGCGATGCGGAACAAGCCAGGCTTGATATGGCAAGCCGAGAGCGGCAGTCTGCTGATGGATGAAATCGGCGAAATGCCGCTGGAATTACAGCCCAAGCTGCTGCGAATTTTGCAGGAGCGCATTTATAGGCCGGTTGGTAGCGAAGCTCCACAGGAAGTGGACTTTCGTCTGATCTGCTCCACCAACCGCGACCCGCTGGAAGCCGTCGGCGAAGGCAAGCTGCGCGACGATCTTTATTACCGCATCAGCACAGTCGAAATCCGTGTGCCGCCTTTGCGCGAACGCCACGAAGACATTCCACAACTGGTTGAACATTTCGTCCGTGTCTTTGCCAAAAAGTACGGTCGCCTCGTGCCTATGATTTTACGATGCATTGAGTTCCCACTTCTGGCCCGGCACCGTCCGCGAATTGCAAAATGTGATTGAACGCACAGTGCTGATTAACAAAGGCGATGTTATCGAAGCTGCCTCGCTGCCGCTGCACAAAATGATGCCACTGTCCTAGTCGCCGAGTCAGGACATTTCACCGCCGCCGGTCGAAGAGGCCAAACCTCGCCAGATACTTCACAGTCTGGATGAATCGTTTCGTCAGCTCGTCAATCAAGAGTTTTTGAAAGAATCGAAGGCCGTCTGGTGATGGCGGTGTTGGAAAGTACCGGCGGCAATAAACAGGCGGCGGCCAATCTGCTGGGGCTTTATCGTCCGTGCCTTTATAGCTACATCAAAAGGCACAATCTGGATCAAAGACACAATCCGGTGAAAGAAACGCCGAGTGAATTAGCAATGGGAATGCGGGCGACACGCCCGCATTCCCATTGCTAATTGAGTTACTTGCTTGCAGCTTCGGCCCGGCGCGGAGAATAGTGCGCCAGCGTGTCCGGGAAGGCGCGCACCGCCGCCGGCACATTCATCTTGTTGTCCTGCAGCGCTTCCTTTGCCGTCATATTCCTGCCGTAAACATCGGCCATATCGTCTTTGTCCGGTTTGATAACCACGCCTTTCAATTCCAGACCTGCAAACAATCCTTTGCTGCGTGAATAGGAAAGAATTTTGGCGTCGAGCTTCAAATCCGTCGAGGCTCCGGCTTGGCGTCCTACCGGTCCCGCCGCCACCGAAGCATCCGCTCCAAGTTCGAACTTGTCGGAAAGCAGACTGTTCAATCCGTCTTTGTCCATAAAGAGCAGTATGAAATCAGTGGATTGCGCACCGATTTGCAAGCCGATACTACCGCCGCCCAAATTGAAGTAAGCAGGCGCGCTCCATCCGTTCGGTGTCCGGCAACTGGCCACGCCGCGTCCGCCGCGTCCGCCGACAATGAAACCGGCCTTAATCACCTCCGGGAACACCGCCACGCATTCGGCTTTGGCGATAATGTCTTTGGGAATGTCCTTGTCCGGCGTGTCCATGATTTCCCTGAATACTTTGGCGGCTTTCTCTGATTGATTGACCTCGTCTTTAAGCTTGGCCGGCACATTGTCCTGCGCCCAGGCCACGATGCCCAGCAATGCCGTCAGGCACAAAGCCGTCAGCAACGATTTCGCCATTTTGTTTTGCATGTTTCCTCCCTTGTTATTATCGGTTTGAGAATTCCTGCAAGGCTGCTTGCTAGTAAGCCTTGTTCTTTGATTTCGTGAAGCTTGCTCTTGCATCGCTCTTGCATTGCAAAGCTCAGTCCACAAGGGTTTTCCTAGTCGGGCAGTTTGAAAACGAGTCATTCGGGCAGGGAAACGTATTTTGCCGATACGGGCTAAAATGTATGCTGAAAGTGCGATGGAAAATTGTCAGGCGCGGCAAGCTCGGTCATCATGCAGCCGAAACCCAATCATCCTTACTCTTGGAGACTTTATGCAACAACCAATCTGGAATTTTGAACAGGAACCAACCGCTAAACCGATGGACGAAACCGGCGTCAACCTGCGCGCCTATCTGGACCGCATTGACGATGCGAAGATGCAGCAGTATTCGCCCGCCTGGACGGACGAAGAGGTGATGGAATGGGACGGCAATTTTCGCGACGACGGCGAACTGATGTTGTTCTGTTGTGAACGCGATGTGGAGGTGAAGGAATACAGGCAGGTGCTGGAAGACTGCATCGCGTATCGCAACCGCGTTCGCGAAACTCTGGTCGGCGTCTAAACAACCCGGGTACCCATCGCTTCCAGCGTGCGGAAGTTCGTGACACGCACGCTGGAAGCGATGGGTACCCGGCTTAGTATTCGCACAGTTTGCTTTGAACCGTGTAAGTCTTGGGGTTTTTGAAACTGTCCGCCGCGTGGCATTCGCTGCAAATCGGGGCGCGCAGAATGCGGCGATGCCGAATGCTCGTATTGGCATGCACCTGATGGCAGCTTACACAGGTGATAGATTCGTCACCGTTGACGGCCACGTCGCGAACATTGCGCCAGATGTGACGGTCGCCCGGATTCAGTTTGGCATCGTCCGCTTTCGCCCAATCCACAGCCAAATCCTGAAACAAATTGTCTCCCGCCACGAAGTTGTTCGGATACGGCAGCCCCGTCGAACGCGACCGGCTTTCGCGCAAATGGCACTGCGCGCACAGAGAAGTGATGACTTTGGCGTCATTGCGGCGCTTTTTTGACAGCAGCACTTTCGCGGTGTCGTTGGAATGATCCAAATCCACCACGCCGTGGCAGGTGAAACAATCCAGCCCGAACCCGGAAAAAGTTTTGGTCTTCGGATCAACGCCCGTTGTGTGACAGCCCGCGCAACGGTTGGCGAATTTCTCTTTGTCCCAGCTTGGTTTTTCGACGGCTTCCCAGCGTTCGACTTTATGTTCGGCGTTCAAGACCGCCTGCGTATCCAGCATCGCGAACTTGCCGTAGCCTTCTTTTTTCAGAAAACGAACGTGCCGGCGGCTGCCCAGAAAGTATTCAATCTCTTCGGCAAAGTTCTTGAGTTTCGGCTGAGCATTGAGCAGGGCGCGCAATTCCGTGGCGTCTTCGCGATGGCGAACCGTCACGCCGTGCGCGTTGTTTTGCCAGGTCGCGCCGATGGTGTTGCGATGGCAGAACAAACATTCATCGCCGTGAACGAATTCCGGCACTTCCTGGCCGACGTGATTTCCGCCCCAGGCCGCCGGATCGAGCTTTTTCGGCGTTTGCTCGGCAGGCTTTTCCTGTTGGCTGAAATTGGACGTGGAACGGACTTTAGTCTGTTCCCAGCCTGCATTGAAGAAAACGCCCGCCGTCAGCAGGATGGCGAGCGTTTTGACGTATTTGAAAGTTGATGCGGAGTTCATGGCACAGTGATTACGGTTTTTTGATCGCCCCTTCGACAGGGCTTTTCGCGCCTTCGGTATATTTGCCACCGGTCATCGCAAACGCGAGTTCGGCGCGTTTTTTCAAGTGTTCCAGGCCGTTTTTGAAATCATCTTCCTTCGCGTTTTCGTCGCAGAAAGCGCAACAGCTTTCAAAAGTCAGCCCGAAACGTTTCCATTGCAACATCCCGCCCGGAGCAATTTGATCCGTCACCGGACACCAAACCGTGCTCATCGCCTGCATGAAGTTGTTCACGTAGCGTTGTTTGTTCGCGGCGGCAACGTAAGCGTCCGGGTCTTTCAAGAACTTTTCCTTCGCGTCCGGTTTGCTGCCGCGATAAGTCACGCCTTTGTATTCCCAGGTCGGCGAATTCGGATCGGGCGGTTCCAGGTAAACCGGGCAAAGATCAATCGCTTTTTGCTTTTCGGAAATTTTGACTTTGTCCAGTTGCACGGCGTCCGCAGGCAATTGCGCCAATGCCGAAATGGTCAGCAGCGAAAACAAAAACAAAATAAACGGCAATCGTCGAAGCATGCGTGTCTCTCCTTCAAATGTCCGGCTCCCAAATCTCCGCCAGTTCCAGCACGAAGCCGGGCAATTCGGGGTCGCCGGAAACTTGTTGCGGATTGTCCAGAATCTCCACCGGTTGGTTTGGGCGATAAACATGGACTTTCCGTGTTTCAGGATCAATCAACCAGCCGAGTTGTGCGCCGTTGGCGATGTACTCATCCATCTTGGCTTTCACTTTGTCCAGATCGTCGCTTGGCGAACGCAATTCGACAACAAAGTCAGGGCACAGCGGAATGAACTTGCGCTTCTGTTCCGCCGTCAATTTCGCCAGTCGTTCGCGTCTTATCCAGGATGTATCCGGGGAGCGTTCCGCTTTGTTTGGCAATTTGAAGCCGGTTGAAGAATCAAATGTAGCGCCGGAGTTGTCTTTTTTCGCCCAATTGCCAAACTGCCGGCTCAGCTCGAAATTGCGGGTTCCTGTCTCTCCTCCGGTCGGG
>CAZRXE010001404.1:0-12708 GCA_964603695.1 uncultured Heliomicrobium sp. | reverse complement strand
AGCCCCTGGGTTCCAAGTTGGGACCGAACTTTTTCGCCACGTCCAGCGCCTCGTTCAAGGAACAGATTTCGCGGACGCCGATGTCGCAGCAATGGAATCTGTCGCTGCAACAACAACTCGGCGGCGGCTTTTTGGTTGAAGTCGCGTATTCGGCCAATCACGGCACGCATTTGTTGTCGGGCAATTACGATTTGAATCAGGCCGACCCGGCACTGGTTCGTCAATTCGGTCTGGCCGGACAATTGACCAACAACGTCGCCAATCCATTCGCGGGCAAAGTGCCCGGCACTTTCGGCGGCGCGACCATCACCCAATCGCAAGCCATTCGGCCTTTTCCCTATGTCGGCAGCATCACCGTGCAAGCGCCGCATCAGGGCAATTCGATTTATCATTCCCTGCTGCTGTCGGCGGAAAAACGTTTTTCCAAAGGCTTCACACTGTTGGCGTCTTACACCTTCGCCAAACTCATCAGCGATTCGATCTTCAACGGTCTGAATTTCATTGGTTCGGAAGGCGGCAACGAATTCGGCTATCAGAACGGTTTGTACAACCGCCGCGCCGAACGCGCCGAAGACCCGTCGAATGTGCCGCATCGTTTGGTAGTCAGCGGCTTGTTTGAATTGCCCGTGGGCGCTGGCAAAAAACTGGATTTCCACAACAGCGTGGCCAACAACATTCTGGGCGGCTGGCAATTGAACACCATCACGACGATTGTTGCCGGCACCCCCGTCATAGTGCGCGGCGCGAACAACGGTTTGGCCAATCGTCCAGACTGGATCGGCAGTTTAGAATTGCCGAGTGGTTTCACCGACGCCAATCCGCAACGCGGCGTGCAATGGTTCAATCCGGCGGCCTTCGTCAACCCGGCGCTTTACACTTTCGGTAACACGCCGCGCGCCACCAGCCAGTTTCGCAATCCCGGCGCGGTCATCATAGATCTGTCGGTGTTCAAAAACTTCACCATCACCGAAAAGCTGAAGCTGCAATTTCGCGCCGAAGCCTTCAATGCGCCGAATCACGTCAACCTGGGCACGCCCAACGGCTCGTTCGGAGCCGGGCCGGGCGGCGTGAACAACAACGACGCCTTTGGCCGCATCACCGGTTCGCGCGATCCGCGTTTGATGCAGCTTGGTTTGAAGCTGATTTTCTAAATCAGCGCAAAGGACATTGGCACAACGGTACAGTACTGCGCGCGTCAGCAAGTGGTTGGTTTACTGAGACGGCCGCTTGCTGACGCGCGCTGCACTGTGCCAAAGAGGTAAATGTGATGGTGAGAAAATGCTTGCAACGATTCGTCTTGGTGCTGGTACTGATTGGCTTGCTGCCTTGTACAATGATGGCACAACAAGGGCGCGCGGCAATTTTTGGCAATGTCTCTGATGCCGGTGGCTCGGCGTTGGCAGGCGTCAAAGTCGTTATCACCAACCTCAACACCAATCTCGATTACACCACGGCGACCAACGAAGACGGCAATTTCATTATCAACGATCTGCCGGTTGGCAGTTACAAAATCACGGCCAGTGCGCAGGGTTTCAAGCAAAGTGTGCGCACTGGCTTGACGCTGGAAGTTGATCAGCGGGCACAGATTGATTTGAAGCTGGAAATCGGTGCGGTGGCCGATGCGATTATTGTGACGGCGGAAACCCCGCTGGTGGATACAGGTTCGGCTTCGGTCGGCAAAGTCATCGAAAGCCGCGCCGTTGAAGAGTTGCCGGTGGATGGGCGCAGCGCCTTGTCGCTGGTCTTGCTTGCCCCTACTGTGCAATCGGCTTTCGGCCCTGAAGCCAACGGTTTTGCCGACCGTGGCATTGTGGTTTCGGCCATTCGCATCAACGGCAGCCCGGTTGCGGCGAACAATTTGATTGTGGATGGTTTGAGCAGCCTCAATCCTTACGTGCCTGATGTGAACATCAATCCGGTGACGGATGCCGTACAGGAATTTCGTGTGCAAACCAACACGATGTCGGCGGAATACGGATTCACGCTGGGCGGGGTCGTCAATCTCGTGACCAAAGCGGGTACGAACAAATTTCACGGCACGCTTTATGAATACGTTCGCAACGACGCACTGGACGCGAATTCATGGGTGAACAATCGCACCGGGCGCGAAAAAGTCCCGCTGCGTTACAACCACTTCGGCGGCACGATTGGCGGGCCGATGGTGTTGCCCAAAAAGTTGTTCAAAGGGTTGAGTTACGACGGACGCAATCGCAGCTTTTTCTTTTTCAATTACGACGGCTATCGGTTCGTGAACAGTTCGTCGGGCTTTTACACCATGCCGACCGAAGCCCAGCGCAACGGCGATTTTTCGCAACTGTTTGACGGACAGGGACGCCGAGTGACGATTTACGATCCGGCCACTACGCGCACATTGCCCGGCGGAGGCACGGCGCGCGACCCATTCCCGAACAACATCATTCCAGCCAATCGGATTGACCCGGTTTCCAAAAAGATTCTCGACTTTTACCCGCTGCCCAATCGCACGCCCGACAATGCCCTGACCAATCTGAACAATTACTTCGGCGCAGTCAGCGGCTATCGGCGAATGAATCAATCCACCACAAGGCTCGATCATCGCTTCAACGAACGCCACAACATCTCGGCGCGTTATGTTTATTACCTGCAATTCACCGACAGCGGCACCGGCAATCGTTACCCCAGCCAGGTGATTCGCGGACGCTTCGATTACTTTGGTGGACACAATCTGGTGCTGTCCGATAGCTACGTTATTCGCCCGAACCTGATTCACGAATTTCGCATCGGCGTGGCGCGGCAGCATTTCACCTTTTCCGTTCCGAGTACTGGCGGCGACTGGCCACAAAAACTCGGCTTGCCGTCGTCGGTTCCGCCCGATGTCTTTCCGAATGTCAGCAACGGCCTGCCCGCTTACAGCACCGGCACGACTGGCTTGCGCGGCGGACTGATCTGGCAACTGTTCGACGCGCTGACCTGGGTGCGCGGCAATCATTCGATCAAGTTCGGCACCGAGATGCGTTTGATTCAGGCCAACAATCTGCAAAAGAGCAATCCTTCGGGCACCTTCAATTTCACAGCCGCGCTGACCAACAACGCCCAAGCCAATACGACGGCGACCGGCAACGCCTTTGCCTCGTTTTTGCTCGGCACTGTCAGCAGCGCCAGCGTCACCACGCATCTGGGCGAATCGGAAGTCGGCAAAGCCTTTGCGTTTTATCTTCAGGACGATTGGAAAGCCGGGCGGCGGCTGACGGTCAATGTCGGATTGCGTTACGACTATCAGCAACAACCTTACGAACGGCGTTGCGGCACTTCGCGGTTCAATCCGTTTGAAATCAATCCGGCAAACGGTTTGCTGGGACGCACCGAATACGCCTGCCTGGATTATGGCCGCACATCGGTAAAACCGGACTGGAACGATTTCGCGCCGCGCATAGGCTTTGCGTGGGATGTGTTTGGCAATCAGCGCACGGCGATACGCGGCGGATACAGCATTTTCTTTCCGTCGTTGTGGTCGTTTTACACAGACAATTTCGGCAATACGAACGGCTTTGCCACGACCAACACTGCCTATCAACCACCCGGCGGCAGCACTGTATTGCCCGCGTTTCAATTCAAAGACGGTTTCCCTTTTGCACCCAATCAGCCACTGGGCGCACAGTTGGGGCCGAGCCTGTTCGCGTCGTCCGGCAATACGAATTATCAGGAGCCGGATTCCGTCACGCCGATGTCGCAGCAATGGAACCTCTCTGTGCAACGTCGTTTGTCGCGCACCTGGGTCGTGGACGTGACGTATACGGCCAATCACGCAACGCATTTGTTCGGCGGCAGCTATGATTTCAATCAACCTGATCCGGTGCTGTTGCGTGAGTTTGGTTTGCTCAATCAACTCAACGACCGTGTGCCCAATCCTTTTGCCGGCAAAGTGCCGGGTACTTTGGGCGCGGCGACAATTACGCGCCGACAATTGTTACGGCCTTATCCTTATATTGACGCCGTGACGATTCGCAGCCCGCGACTTGGGAATTCCAATTACAACGCCATGCTGGTGACGGTCGAAAAACGCTTTTCGCCGAGCATGCGGCTGCTGACTTCTTATACCTGGGGCAAGATCATCAGCGATACGATTTCCAATCCGCTGAATTTTGCGGGCGGCGAAGGCACCGGAACATTTGGTTATCAAAACGGCAAATTCAATCGCGCCGCCGAACGCGCCGAAGACCCTTCGAATGTGCGTCATCGCCTGACCATCAGCGCGATTTACGAATTTCCATTTGGCCGTGACCGCAAATGGCGTTCGGAACATCGTGTGTTGGGCAATCTAATCAGCGGCTGGCAACTGAACACAATCACGACCATCAGCACCGGACAACCGCTGGTCGTGCGCGGCGCGAACAACGGTCTGGCGGATCGGCCTGACGTGCTGCGCAATCCGAAATTGCCGGACGGTTATGTTGATCCGAACCCGGAGCGCGGCATTTTGTGGTTCGACACGACGGCTTTTATCAATCCGGCGCTCTATACCTTTGGCAATACGCCGCGCGCCATCGGCGGAGTGCGGCAACCTGCCGCGATCATCATCAATGCTTCGTTGTTCAAAACCTTCCGGTTGAATGAATCGTTGCGGATGCAATTTCGCGGCGAAGCCTTCAACGCTCCCAATCACACTAACTTGGCGGCGGCCAGCGGCAGCTTCACGGCGGGCGCGAACGGTTTGAACGCCAATGACGCATTCGGGCGCATTACCAGCGCACGCGACCCGCGCCGCATCCAACTGGCGCTGAAATTGATCTTCTGAGAAAGACTATGGCATTTGGCATAAAACGCCTGGTGATACTGGCAGCGACGCTGATCCTATGCGCATCGTTTTCAGCGGATTCCCAAACGAACAAACAGGTAGTTGTACCTGTAGTCATTGACGGCAGTCTGAGCCATTACCGGCTGATCTGGCGCGATGAGTTCGACGGCAAGGCGGTCAATACCAGCGAATGGAGTTACCGCATCGGTGAACGCTTTTGGAGTGCGCAACGACCTGAAAACGTTTCCGTCGCCGATGGCAGGTTGCGCATTGCTTTGAAGAAGGAAAAGTTCGGTGCAAGCGAATATACGGCAGGCGGGATCATCAGCAAGCGCGAATTCAAATTCGGTTATTACGAAGCTCGTCTCAAAATGCCGCGCGGCAAAGGCTGGCACACTTCGTTCTGGATGATGCGCAACGGTGGCGACCGCGATCAGGAGCTGGATGTTTGCGAGCAGGATTCGATTAACCCGAACGACTACTCGACCAATGTTCATGGCTATAAACCAACGCCCAAAGCACTGGGCGCGAGGCACATCGCTACGCCGGATTTAACGGCGGACTTTCACCTCTGGGGCTGCGAATTCACGGCAACAAAAGTAACGTATTACTTCGACGGCAAAGTCGTGGACACACGCGATGTTACGAATGTGCCGCTGGGCGATGTGAACATCTGGCTGACTTCGATAGCCGCGCCGCTGGGCAAAACTGACAAAGTGGATGACAGCGCGCTGCCCGCGTTCGCTGAATTTGATTACGTCCGGTTCTTTGAAAAAGCCGCCCCAACGCAAAACCATTCTTCGGCACAAATGATGTTTGCCGATGACAGTCGCGGGCGACCGTTTAGCAAAGACCCGCACGTCATTTATTTCAAAGGGCGTTATTTGCTCTATTACTCGCTGCCGTCGTTTGGCGATGGGCGCGCGGGCGATGGTTGGGCGGTTGGCATTGCCGAAAGCCGCGACCTGACGAACTGGAAAAAGGTGGGCGAAATCCTGCCGCAAACTGATTACGAAGCAAAAGGAATGTGCGCGCCCGGCGCGCTGATTCGTGATGGCAAGGTGCATTTGTTTTACCAAACCTACGGCAACGGGCCGAAGGATGCGATTTGCCACGCCGTCTCGGACGACGGCATCAATTTCACGCGGGATGCGACCAATCCTGTTTTTCATCCGGCAGGTAACTGGACAAGCGGGCGCGCGATTGACGCAGAAGTATTGATTGACGGGCCGACAGCATTTTTGTATTTCGCGACGCGCGACCCGGAAAGCAAGATTCAAAAGCTCGGCGTCGCCACAGCCTCGTCCAAATCGGATTTCAGCCGCGCGGCATGGAAACAGGCGTCGGATGATTCGATTCTCTTTCCACAACTTGCGTGGGAGCACGATTGCATTGAAGCCGCGTCGGTCATCAAACGCGGCAAAGAGTTTTTCATGTTTTATGCCGGAGCCTACAACAACGTGCCGCAACAGATTGGCGTAGCCGTCAGCCGCGACGGATTGCATTGGCAACGCTTGTCGGAGCAGCCATTTCTGACGAATGGAAGAGCGGCTGAATGGAATGCCAGTGAATCCGGCCATCCGCATATTTTTCGGGATCGCAATGGGCGCACTTATTTGTTTTTTCAAGGCAACCGAACGCACGGCAAAGACTGGTATCTGTCAAAAGTCGAAGTCTTTTGGCGCAACGGCAAGCCGTCTCTGAAACCATAAATCACAATGGACTTGAACAGACGACAATTCATCTCAAACACGATGCTGGCGACTGGTGGGCTGACATTGGCGCAGACGGATGATCTGGATTTTCAAAAACTGCTGCGCCCGATTCCTCTGACCGCGAAATTTGAACTGCCGGATTATTACGTTTGGTGCGGCACGCTGACCAAAGCCGATGACGGCAAATACTATCTGCTGTTTTCGCGCTGGCCTCGTGTCTTGGGACATAACGCCTGGGTGACGCACTCTGAAATCGCGGTTGCAGTTGGCAAAACGCCATTCGGACCATTCGCGTTCAAAACCATCGCCTTGCCCGTGAGAGGCAAACAGTTCTGGGACGGGCTTTGCACGCACAACCCGACAGTGCAGAGGTTCGGCAAAAAATACTATCTCTACTACATGGGCAACACGGGCGACGGCGTGGCGATGAAATCACTGAACTGGACGCATCGCAACAATCAGCGCATTGGAGTCGCTGTCGCCGATCATCCGCTGGGGCCGTGGCAGCGTTTTGATAAGCCATTGATCGAACCGAGCGCCGGATTTTATGACGCGCTGATGTGCTCGAATCCGAGCGTTACCAAAAGACCTGACGGCAGATTTCTTATGGTTTACAAAGCGGTTGGCGACAAAAATAAAATGCCGTTCGGCGGCCCCGTTGTGCATTGCGTGGCGACGAGCGACCTGCCGACTGGCTCATTCAAAAAACATCCCAAGCCCGTCTTTGTAAAAGAAGGCGTGGCGTTCGCCGCCGAAGACCCTTACATCTGGCACGACGGCAAATGTTACCGCGCCATCGTCAAAGACAACGAAGGCTATTTCACCAACGCAGGCAAATCGCTGGCATTGTTTGAATCGGCGGACGGCTTGGATTGGAATTTGTCGGCGCACCCCCTGGTGGCGACGATGGAAGTGCAATGGACAAATGGCACAAAGCAAAAAATGAATTCGCTCGAACGACCGCAGCTTTGGTTCGAGCGCGGCAAACCGGCGGTATTGCTGTGCGCGGCGGATGTCACGGCGGCGCGCGAGCATTCGTTTAATTTGCAAATTCCACTCAAACTGAACCAATACTCCAAACCATAACCCAAACAAACGAGGACGTTATGAAAAGAAGAGACTTTTTGACTACAGCAGCAGTGACGACGGGCTATTCGATGTTCATCAAGGTAGACGCGCTGGCGCAAGATCAGGACAAGCGCACGGCGGAACAAATCCGCCAGGAGATGCAACGCCTTGCGCCTGCGGGCAACCTGGCGGCGGCTCCGCTGGAACGTAATATGAAGCTGGTGGAATTGAATTGCGACGTGCTGGTGGCGGGCGGCGGATTGGCCGGCGTGCTGGCCGCCGTCAGCGCCGCGCGGCACGGAGCCAAAGTCGTGCTGGTGCAGGATCGTTCGCGGTTGGGCGGCAATTCTTCCAGCGAAATCAAGATGCACGTCGTCGGCTCCAATAATCACAAAGGCCGTCCCGGCTGGCGCGAAGGCGGGTTGCTGGAAGAGTTTCGATTGGATGACGCCGCCAACAATCCGCAACGCTGCTGGGAGCTGTGGGATTTGCTGTTGTATGACAAAGTCGTCAGCGAACCGAACATCACCTTGTTGCTGGAAACCACACTCTATTCCGCCGAAGTCAAAGACAACACGATTCAGCGCGTGTTGGCACGTTGCGACCGCACCGAACACATTTACCGTATTACGTCCAAACTGTTTGCCGATTGCACAGGCGACAGCCGTCTGGGAGTGGAAGCCGGCGCCGAATATCGCGTCGGTCACGAATCGCGCGCCGATCACGGCGAATCGCTCGCGCCGGAAACCGCCGATAACAAAACACAAGGGTGCAGCATTCTGTTCACTTCGCGCGATTACGGAAAGCCCATGCCTTTCACGCCGCCGAAATGGGCGCGCAAGATCACGGAAAAAGATTTGAAATCGCGCGGCATTACTTCGTGGGAATACGGCTATTGGTGGATCGAATGGGGCGGACATCTCAACACCATTCGCGACAACGAACGCATCCGCTTTGAATTGCTCGGCATTGTCATGGGCGTGTGGGATTACATCAAAAATTCCGGCAAGTTTCCGGCGTCGGCCAACTGGGCAATGGATTGGGTCGGCATGCTGCCCGGCAAACGCGAAGCCCGCCGGTTGGCCGGAGATCACTGGTTGACGCAAATGGATTTGATGGGCTTGAACGGCGAATTTGAAGACGCTGTCTGCATCGGCGGTTGGAACCTCGACGAACATCCGCCAACCGGGTTTGAAAATCCCGAATTGCCGCCGTTTGTTTCGATCAAATTGCCCGGCGTGTACAACATTCCGCTGCGCTCGCTCTACAGCAAAAACATTCGCAATCTGTTTATGGCCGGACGCAATATCAGCGCGACGCACACGGCTTTCAGTTCGACGCGCGTGATGGGAACTTGCGCTGTCGAAGGCCAGGCCGTTGGAACAGCCGCTGCGCTGTGCATCAAAAACAATTTGTTGCCGCGCGGTTTGTACGAAAACAAAGCCAGACTGAAAGAGTTGCAACAGACCTTGTTGCGCGACGATCAATCCATCAAGGGGGTGAAAAACGAAGACCCACTCGATCTGGCACGGCGCGCAACCGTCACGGCTTCGGGTGAAGACGGGGGTTGTCAGGCAGCGAATGTGTTGAATGGTTGGACGCGCAGTTTGCCGGAATACACTAATCAGTGGGCTGCGCCGCTCGGCACGGACGGTGTACAAGGGGCTTGGTTGGAACTTGCGTGGGACAAACCGCAATCACTCAAACAAGTGCAACTAATCTTTGATTCGGGCTTCGTGCGCGAATTGACCTTGTCGGCGAGCGACTCCATATCCAAAACCATCATCCGCGCGCCGCAACCGGAAACCGTCAAAACTTATTCACTACAATATCAGGCCGAAGACGGCAAAGACTGGGTTGAACTCGCCAACGTCACCAACAACCACCAGCGCATTCGCCGCCATAACTTCGCTGCTGTGAGTGCCAAACGCATTCGCGTTCAAGTCAAAGAAACCAACGGCGACAAGCTGGCGCGCATTTTCGAGGTGCGTTGTTATGCCTGAGTTTCAGTACTGAGGTTTCACCGGAAACCAGTCAGGCTTGTCTCGATCAAGGTAGGGGTCTTTGATGTCTTCGGCTTTGTTTTGCGCGAGCTTTCCGGCATCGAGCTTCATTCCTAAACCCGGTTGTGCAGGCGGACGCATGCAGCCGCCTGCGATGGCGTGTCGCTCTGTCGTTATCTCATCGCATTGATTGGTGTATTGCGAATCTATTGCCAGCACTAAATTGGCCAGCGAAGCCGCGAGGTGCAAATAAGCCGCCGTCGAAAAACCCAACTCCGCGCCGCTGTGAAAGGTGATGGGCAATCCGGCGGCTTCGGCGATGGCGGCGGCTTTGCGACAGCGTGACAATCCGCCCGATTGATGCGGATCGAGCAACAACACATCGGCGGCTTCGGTGCGGATGATGTTCAAGACTTCTTGCATCGTGTAAGCACTTTCATCCAAAGCAATCGGCGTCGAGAACTGTTTTCTCAATTCAGCGTGTCCCCGCAAATCATTCATCTGCAAAGGCTGCTCGACGTATTCCAAATCATACGGCTCCAATTTGCGCAGCATTCGTTTGGCCGTGCCAATCGTCCACGCGCCGTTCACGTCGGCGCGCAACTTGATGTCGGGGCCGATTGAATCACGAATTGCTGCAACAATAGTAATGTCGGTTCCGGGCGACATGCCGATTTTGGCTTTGATGGTTTGATAGCCGTCGGCGACGAACGCAGCAGCATCGGCAGCGGCTTGTTCAGGCTGTTTGGATTGCACGTAACCGACCAGCGGGATTTCCTTGCGATAAGCCCCGCCCCAGAGTTGGTAAAGCGGCAGCCCGGCTTGTTTACCGGTGATGTCCCACAGTGCCATCTCGAATCCGCACAGCGCCGCGACCAGCGCGCGTTGATGATGATAAAAACCCGCGCCTTCAATTTTTTTGCAGAGGCGTTCGATGTTCAGCGCGTCTTCGCCCAACGCGAGCGGAATGATCGAACGCACGACAATGGGCTCGACAAATTCCCATAGGCAAATCGTTTCGCCATAGCCGATGGTTCCGTCAGCCGCGTGAACCTGCACGATCAGCCGCGTCGTGCCCGGACGTTTGCCTGCGCCCCATTCGGCGGCTTGGTGAAAAGGAATGAACACTTTATGCGTTTCGATCTTGACGATGCGCGTGGGCGAATTCATGCGAAATACATTCCTCCATTGATGTGCAGAGTTTGTCCCGTCATGTGGCGGGCGGCTGGCGAAGCCAGATAACAAACGGCAGTAGCGATTTCGTTTGCTTCAGCCAAACGGCCTGATGGAACCATCACAGGCAGTTTGGCTTTTTGTTCATCGGTGAGTTGTACATGAATCTCTGTCGCTACGATGCCCGGCGCGATGGAATTTACGGTGATACTGTGCGCCACCCATTCGCGCGCCAATGCTCGTGTGAGACCGTCAATGCCCGCTTTTGACGCGACATAAGCCGCGTTATCGCTCAGCACCTTGCCCGTATAAGCCGACACCGAAGACAAGTTGATGACGCTGCCGCCGCGTTGCCGCAATAACGGAAAGGCTGCGCGGCAACAGTGAAACGCGCCGTTCAGATTAACCGACAACACTTGTTGCCAAAGCGCGTCGTTGGTTTCGTGCAAAGCGCACGGGCGGCTGATGGCTGCGTTGTTGACCAGAATATCGAGTTGGCCGAACTGCTTTTCAATCGCCGCGAACATCCCGTTGACCTGCGCGCTGTCTGACACGTCAGCGACGAAATCTAACTCTCTCAACGGCGTCGCTTCGCAATCGTTGGTGATGACGGTTGCGCCCGCGGCGGCAAGCTCTTCGGCAATTGTACGCCCGATGCCACGCGCCGCGCCGGTGACGAGTGCAATTTGGTTTTGCAGCTTCATACGGCGACCTCAAGCTGTTGGTGATAGCGATTGACGGATTTGGGCAACAGCCATAACAGCACGAACAATGCCAGCGGATGCAAAAAACTCATCACAGCGAATATGGGTTTATACGAATAAGTCGTCACCAGCCATTTGACGATTTCGGTCGAGAGCAAGCCGCCGAGTGCGCTGCCTGCGCCGATGGCTCCGTGTGCCGAACCGATGACAGAGGTCGGAAAGATGTCTACGGAAAGTGTCGTTGCGCACGACAGCCAAGCCATGTGAGCGAAGGCGAACAGCGCGCCGAGCGCGAGCGGCCACGCTTTGCCGGGCAAAAGCGGCAAAGCGAAACTCAAGGCCAGCAAACACGCCGCCGCCGTCATGACACGCAATCGCGCTGACACGGGCGCGACGCCGCCTTGCACGTACCGCCCTGAGAGCCAGCCACCAAGCAGCGCGCCGAGATCGGCAGCAACGAAGACAATCCAGATAGTTTTGCCGATGTCGGCAAGCGTGTAACCAAGTGCGTCCTGCAAATACTTGGGAAACCAGAAGAGATAAAAATACCAAAGCGGATCGGTCACCATGCGCGCGAGTAAGACGAGCCACATCGGTTTGAGCCGTGCAAGCGCAGCCCATCCGAGACGTTGTGTCTTTTGTTCGGAACGCGCCAGCACACCGTCAGCCTTGAGCAATTCACGTTCAGGAGCGCTCAACCAGCGATGTTCAGCAGGCTGGCGATAGAGCAGCCACCACGCGAGGCCGAGCAATAAACCTGTTCCCCCCGTGACGACGAAGGCTGCGCGCCAGCCCAAGCGCAAGGTGACAAACGCAATCGCCGGCCCCGTGATGGCTGCACCAAGCGTGCCGCCCATTGTATATAAGCCGACAGCCATCCCTTTCTCGCGCGTCGGGAACCATTCAGACACGGCTTTGGCCGAAGCCGTGTAGCCACCCGGTTCGCCGATGCCGAGCAACGCGCGAAAGAATGCGAGCGACGCGATGCTGTTCGCCAAGCCGGTCAGCATATTCGCCAGCGACCACCAAACGACGAACGCCGTCATCGCCAGTCGTGTACCGATGTAGTCCACGATGCGGCCTGAGAGCAGGTACATCACCGCGTAAGTGAGTTGGAACGCTTGCACGATGCGGGCGTAACCGGCGTCGTTGATGACCAACTCTTTTTGAATCGTCACCGCCAGAATCGAAAGCGTCTGCCGGTCAATGTAATTGATCACTGAAGCGAGCAAGAGCAAAACGGCGATTACCCAGCGCAGTGGTAATCGGGG
>CAZRXE010001403.1:0-6326 GCA_964603695.1 uncultured Heliomicrobium sp. | reverse complement strand
GGTGCGAATGGCTTCCTTGACCACCTGAATCCAGCCGCGCGGAACGCCGTCGCTGTCGCGGTCGAAATAAAGTGGCACGACTTCTTCTTCCAGCACGCGGTAAAGCGCATCGGCATCGGCTTGATCGCGTTCTTCCTCGCTGGCGTTGTCGGCCACGCGGGATTCAATCGCCCAGCCGTTGGTTCCCTTGTAGCCTTCGTACCACCAGCCGTCGAGTACGCTGCAATGCGGCACGCCGTTGAGCGCGGCTTTCTGGCCGCTGGTTCCACTGGCTTCCAGCGGCGGACGCGGATTGTTCAGCCAGACGTCCACGCCGCGCACCAAATGCTTAGCCACGTGAATGTCATAGTTCTCGACAAAAGCTATGCGTCCGCCCAAATTGTGATCTCGCGCCAGGCGATAAATTTCGCTGATCAGATTGCGTCCCGGCGTGTCTGCCGGATGCGCTTTACCGGCGAAGACGATCTGCACCGGACGCCAGTCGTCGTGCAGGATTCGTTTCAAACGTTCGATCTCGCGGAAGATCAACAGCGCGCGTTTGTAAGTGGCGAAGCGGCGCGCAAAGCCTATGGTCAGGGCGTCGGGATTGAGCAGGGTGCCGCTGGTCAGCACGCGAATCGGGCCGGCGGTTTCGCGCATCCATTCCTGCCGCACGCGCTCGCGCATAAAGTTGAGCATTTTGTGTTTGAGATGGACGTGAACATTCCACAACTCCTTGTCCGGAATGTCGTCCATGCGCTCCCACAGTGTTTGGTCGTCGTGCTGATTCAGCCAGTCGTGACCCAGGTATTTGGCAAACAGGCGATTGAGTTCCGGTGCAATCCAGGTCGGTGTGTGGACGCCGTTGGTGACATAAGTAATAGGCGCGTCGTCTACGGACTTGTCCGGCCACATTGACTGCCACATCTGGCGCGAAACGTGGCCATGCAATTGGCTGACGCCATTGCACCGGTCGCTTAACCGCAAAGCCAGCGCTGTCATATTGAAATTCCTGCCGCCGTGCCCGTCCGGGTGCGCGCCCAGTGAAAGGAACTGTTCCCGATCAATGCCTAAGGATTCCCAGTAGCCTGCGAAATGCTTCTCGACCAATTGGAAAGAAAACACATCGTGGCCGGCTGGCACTGGCGTATGCGTGGTGAAGACGGTCGTCTGCCGCACTATGTCCGCCGCTTCGTCAAAACTCTTTCCGCTTTGCACCAGACCGCGAATTCGTTCGAGCATCATAAAAGCCGCGTGGCCTTCGTTGGCGTGAAAGGCCGCCGGGCGAATACCCAATCGTTCCAGCATCCGCACGCCGCCGATGCCCAAGACCATTTCCTGACGAATGCGCGTTTCCTGATCGCCGCCGTAAAGCCGCGCCGAAAGCTCGCGGTTCCAGGGATCGTTTTCCTCCACATCCGTGTCCATCAGATAAAGCGACACGGAACCCAGCCGCACGCGCCAGACCGCCACGTGAATGACGTGTCCGTCCAGATGCAGCGCCAATAAACCGCCATCGGTGTCGCGTGTAATTACCGCTTCCATCGGCGCGGCGTTGTAATCGAAGCGTTCGTTGACAGCTTCCTGCAATCCTTCGGCGCTGATTCGCTGTTGAAAGTACCCTTGCGGATAAACGAAGCCCACGCCGACCAGCGGCAAGCCTATGTCGCTGGCCTCCTTGCAATGGTCGCCCGCCAGAATGCCCAAGCCGCCGGAGTAAATCGGCAGCGAAGAATGCAAGCCGAATTCCGCCGAAAAATAGGCAATACGTTGATCGGCCAAATCCAAGTGCGCTTTGGAAAACCAGGTGTTTTTGGCGGTCACTGATTGGCCGAATGCGAGCATGATGCCGTCGTATTGGCGCAAAAACGCCGGATCGGAAGCCGCCGCTTCGAGTTTGGCTTTGGGAATCTGCTGCAAAAATTTGACGGGATTGTGGTGGGTCAGTTCCCAGAGCGTTTTGTCCAGGTGGAGAAAAAGCTGGTCTGCGTCAGGATGCCAGTTCCACCAAAGGTTATAGGCAAGCTCAGTCAATCGCCCGATCCGGGCAGGGAGGGCGCGGTTGATTACAGTACTCATTTCTATCTTTCCGTATTTTCAGCGTTCCCGATTAACCAGTCTGGTGAATGTGGGAAGGAGTCAATCGAGATTTAGTCTATGACAAGATTTTAGGATTCGGATCAGCGGAGCGCCGACCTGATTGGCACTTTACTAATTCATTTAACCAATCGTCAACCATTGCCGTCTTTGCCTCTGAAAGGTTATACAATCTGACTGATTCGGAACGGACTTTTGTCAGTTTCGGCAATGGGGACTGGTCGAAATGCCCCCCCACTACTTCCTTAAGGACGAGGACTTTATGAAACGGATGAATAGAAGAAGTTTCGCCAAAGCAACTTTGGCGGCGACGGCCGGAACGGCCTTGAGCCGAACACGAATTCTGGGCGCGAACGACCGCATCAATCTTGGGCTGATTTCCTGCGGCGACCGCTCAATGCAAATCTGGCCGATTTTTTTGAAGCAGCCGGATGTGAATCCGGTGGCGGTTTGTGATGTTTATAAACCTTATCTGGAGCGCGGCGCGGCAGCGGCGGGCAACAAGGTTTCCAAACACGAAGACTTTCGGCGACTGCTGGACATCAAGGAAATTGACACAGTCATCGTCGGCACACCCGATCACTGGCACGCTCTGCCGACGATCATGGCCTGTCAGGCGGGCAAGGATGTTTATTGCGAGAAGCCTTTATCGTTGACCGTCGTCGAAGGCCGCAAAATGCTCGAAGCCGCACGCAAACATAACCGCGTGGTGCAAACCGGCAGCCAGCAGCGTTCCGGTCTGCACTATCAAAAAGCCGTTGAATTGATTCAGGCGGGAGCCATCGGCGCGGTACATAAAATCACTGCCGGTTACACGCGCAACGCCATGCCGGGCTTCAAGCCTGAAGAAGTTTTAGGTGCGAGCAAGGAATGCCCGAAGGATTTGAACTGGGATATGTGGCTGGGTCCCGCGCCTTATGTGCCTTACGATCCGTTCCGCTGTCATTATCATTTCCGCTGGTTTTGGGATTATTCCGGCGGGCAGATGACTAACTGGGGCGCGCACAATCTGGATATTGCACGTTGGGCGCTCGGCGCAAAAGGCCCGCTGGCGGTGTCTGCCTTCGGTGGACGTTATGAAATCAAGGACGGCGGACAAACGCCGGACGTGCAGGAAGTGCTTTACAACTTTCAAAACTGCGTCGTCACCTGGTCAGGTCGCGAAGTCAATCGGACGCGCGACGAATATCTTTCCTTCCACGGAACCAAAGGCACGCTCAGTATTTTGCGCAGCGGCTTCACCATCGAGCCGGAAACCTGGCGCAAACACGACAAACCGGAAATCGAACCGATGAAGATGAAAGGCGACGGCAACGAAGCGCAGGTGCTGCACGTCCGCAACTTTCTGGATTGCGTCAAAAGCCGCAAACGTCCCGTCGCCGATGTCGAGGAAGGCCATCTGACGGCGGTGATGTGTCATCTCGGCAACATCGCCACGCGGCTTGGTCGCTCCTTCCAATGGGACGCCGACAAGGAATTGACCAGCGACAAAGAAGCCAACCAAATGCTTTCGCGACCTTATCGCAAACCCTGGAAGCTGGACTGACATTGACTGCTCGAACAGGAGTCGTAGGAGGAAGGCGTGTTAATTGACGCCTTCCATTGCCCGCGCCTACACTTCGCCACTATGAATATCGGAGAGTCTTTTGATTTTCAGCGACTGAATGCCATTCGGCTCGAAGGCGCACGAATCGGCATCGAAGGCATTCTGAGCGAATTGAATAGGAGTGATTTCAAATGGGATTGCGAAAGTTAAAGCCTCATTTGAGCGTTGTGGATTATCTGGCGGGGGAAAAAGAAAGTCAGGTGCGCTACGAGTATGTTGACGGACAGGTGTATGCGATGGCTGGCGCGAGCGACCGGCATAATCGTATCGCTTTGAACTTATCTTCTCGTCTCAACGACCGCACGGGCGATGGGCCATGTGAAACGTTTATGTCCGATATGAAAGTGCGGGTTGATCCGGTGTTGTACTACTACCCGGACGTGGTAGTGACCTGCGATCCGCCTGGCGGCGACGCTTATTTGCGGACGCAACCCAGGCTGATTATCGAAGTCCTGTCGCCGACCACGGAACGCATTGACCGGCATGAAAAATTGCGTGCCTATCTTCAGGTCGCGAGCATGCGGGAATACGCTCTTATCAGTCAGGACGAAATGCGGATTGAACTTCATCGCCGTCAGGAGAACGAACAATGGGCACTGGAAACCTTCACTCAGCCGGAGGAATCGTTGACTTTCGACTCCGTCGAATTAACGCTGACCGTGGCCGATGTCTACCGCAATGTTCGGTTGCCGGAAGAGCCGGTGGAGTAGGTCGAAAGCTGGGAGCGCGGGCCTGCCGCTCGCTAAAGAAATTATGCCAAATCTGATTATCGGGTCACGCGGCAGCAAGCTGGCGTTGTGGCAATCCAACTGGATCAAACAAGAACTGGAGCGTCTGCATAAGGGCTTGGTGGTGGAAATTGAAATCATCAAAACCACCGGCGACAAGATGCAGGAAGTTTCACTGGCTGGTCTGGCCGGCGCGGGCAAGGGCGTTTTCACCAAAGAAATCGAAGAAGCCCTGCTTGAACGGCGGATTGATCTGGCCGTTCACAGCCTGAAGGATTTGCCGACGACCTTGCCGGACGGCTTGCACATTGCCGCGATTACCGAGCGCGTGGATGTTCGCGATGCGTTGATCTGCGGCGAGGTTTTGCGTGACAAGATCAAGGCGATTCGCGACCTGCCGCTGGGCGCGCGCATCGGCACCAGCAGTTTACGGCGGCGGGCGCAATTACTGCATCTGCGGCCTGACCTGCGAATCGGCGAATTGCGCGGAAATGTGGACACGCGGTTGCGCAAACTGGACGAAGGCCAATACGACGCGATCATTCTGGCTTCGGCGGGATTGATCCGCCTGGGCTTCGGCGACCGCATCACTGTTCACATCGAACGCAGCGAGATGCTTTCGGCGGTGGGACAGGGCGCGCTCGGCATTGAATCGCGGATTGACGATCAGCGGGCGAACCTGCTGCTGGAAGCCTTGAACCACTGGCCCACGCGCTACGCTGCGGAGGCTGAACGCGCGGTCTTGCGTGAACTCGGCGGCGGCTGCGCGGTTCCGATTGCGGCCTTCGGTTTGGTCAAATCGAATCAGAAAGGCGAAACATTATTGCTCGAAGCTTTGGTGGCGGATGTGAACGGAAAGAGCTTGATTCGGCAATCAGCGAAAGGCTCTCCGCACGAATGCGAAACGATGGGCGCGCAATTGGCCGAACGTTTGGTGGCCGCCGGCGCTAGAGAATTATTGGCTAAGCGGAAAGAAGAGGAGACAAGGAGAGGAGGAGAAAGAGAGAAGGGAAGGCAAAGTGACGGGAAGGTGGCGGGAGCGGGAGGTGAGGTTTTGGTTACCGGCTCCGCGCTGGTTTCGAGTGAGGCGAAAGTCCTTGATCTTGAAAAACCTTTGGCGGGGCGGCGGGTGTTGTTGACGCGGTCGCCGAAACAAAGCAGCGAAATGACCAAGATGCTGCAAAAGCTCGGCGCGGAAGTCATCGCCTGTCCGACGATTGAAATCAAAACGCCTTCGAGCTGGGAACAACTGGATTATGCGTTGGTGCATTTGAGCTGGTTCGACTGGCTGGCCTTCACCAGCGCGAACGGCGTCGAATACTTTTTGCGGCGGCTGGATGAACTGGGACACGGGCGAGCGGAATTGATGTCGCATCGTGTTTGCGCCGTCGGACGCAAGACAGCGGAGCGATTGGCCGCCGAGCAAATCGCGGTGGACGTGATGCCGGAACGCTTTACCGCCGAAGCATTGGTCGAAGAGTTCATCAAACGCTTCGGTGTCGGCCACAGGCTGCGCGGTTCGCGTATGTTGTTGCCGGCGGCCAAAGTCACGCGCGACGTGATTCGCCCGGCAATGGAAAAAATCGGCGTTCACGTCGAAGTCGTTGAAGCCTACCAAACCGTGCTGCCCGCGATGTCCAGCGCCGATGCGTTGAAACTGATTCGCGAAGCCAAAGCCGACTACATTATTTTCACCAGCCCTTCAACGGTCGCGAATCTGGCGGCCATACTGGAAACGGATCATCTGACGCCGCATCTGGCGGCGTCGCGCGTGGCCTGCATCGGCCCGGTGACAACGGAAGCGGCACGTTTGCACGGTTTGGAAGTTCATCTGCAACCGAAAGAACACACGGGGCAGGCGATTGTGTCGGCATTGGCGGCGGATAGTTTGAAGCAGTAGTTGGTAGGTGACAGGT
>CAZRXE010001402.1:0-6840 GCA_964603695.1 uncultured Heliomicrobium sp. | reverse complement strand
GACCAGAAGCTGCGCGCCATTGGCAAACAAGGCGTTGAACTTCGTCGTCGGCAGCGTACCCCGACGCGGCGTCCACGCATTCGCATTCAACGGCAGTTCATAAACGCCGCCATCCAATTCCGCCGCAAACAGCGAAGTTCCGCGCACAACCAGCGCCCGCACGTTGGCCGACGAAGGCAAGCCCTGATTGATCGGCGACCAGCTTTGTCCGATGTTAGTCGAAGCGAAAACGCCACCGACCCGCGTTCCGGCGTAGATCGTCGTGCCGCGTGTAATTACAGAGTTGACTAAATTCTCGCCGAGGCCTGTGCTGAGGTTGGCGGTGATGTCATTCCAGGTTTGTGTGTTGCTCGTAAGCCGGAAAACTGCATTGCCTTCCGTGCCGGCAAACAGCACGGCTTCATTCTCTGACGCTGCCAGTGAAATGATATTCGTGGCGCGTAGTGCAGCATTGACAGGCTCCCAACTTTGATTGTCAGCCGAGAGTCGGTAGATGCCGTTGCTTGTGCCGGCATACAGCCGATTTGCAACTACAGTGAACGAAAAGACAGGCCGTTCACCAAGGCCGCTGCTGAACGGCGTCCATTGCGTTCCGTCCAGCGCCATTCGATAAACGCCGCGCGGCGTTCCAGCGTAAGCGAAACTACCGCGAATATTGAGTGCTTCAATCGCGTAGTAACTGATCGGACCTTGAACCGGAGTCGGCAAACCAGTGTTGAGTTCTTGCCAACTCACGCCGTCATTGCGCGAGCGAAAGACGTGACTCTTAACTTCAAAAGTAGCCTCATCAAGTTCGTAGTAACTGACAAACAAGGTATTGCCGCTGGCAGGAGCAGGATTTGGAGCTACCGCTAACGCATTCGGCAGGGCACCGATGAAGTAAACCCCGTCTCCGGGAAACGGCACACTGCTAATCGGCGGAGCATCCTCTCCTCTTGTTTTATGAATCCGCCACCAGCGACGCATACCAGCCATCGGGTCAGCGCTCTCAACCGGATTCTTCGTTAGTCCGGGAAGACGTGGCAGGCCCTGACCGATGAATTCCCAGTTTCCAGTACTGGAACGCAAACGATAAACCCCATCCACCGTGGCGGCATACAAAGCTCCTCCGCTGGTTGCCAACGCTCCCACCGTCAGATCCGCGAACGGAAACCCATTCGTATAAGCCCTCCAGGTTTGGCCACGATCGGTCGAACGAGCTAGTGCCTGCCCGTAAAATCCCGCATAAATCGCGTTGTCATACGTCGTCAGAGCGGCAGCGAAACCGCCATCACCGCCGGGAAGTGCGGGGTTGTACTGCCAGCTTTGCCCATCGTTGGTGGAACGAAACAAGCCTCTGGCCCGAGATGCGGCAATCACCGTGTCGCCTTGTGTCACCAGCGCACCGACTCGCGCGTTCGTCAGTCCGGTATTGGCTATTTGCCAGGGAGCGGCATCGCCCGTGGTACGGTAAACGCCTAGCCGGTTTCCGGCTAAGACAAACGCTCCTGCTGCCGCAACTGAGAAAACACTACCTGGACGCCCAGTACCCATAACTTCACTCCACGAAACGCCACTGTTTGTCGAGCGGTAAATGCCTCCCGGAAACTCATAACCGATATAAATCGTTGACCCGCTCACGGCCAATCCGCAGGGCTGCGCTAAATATTGCGAGTCAGTAATTGGGTTGACCGGTTCCCACCGCTGCCCATCATCCGTCAAGCGTAACAATCCGGCACCATAGCTAAGAGCAAAAAAGCGGCTGCCATTGGCGTTTAAGGCGGCAAGGTTGTTCACGCCTGCGATTGGCGACCAGTTCTGTCCGGCATTCAGTGAACGCTGACAGGTATAAGGCTGTCCAGGCCCACAGGCAATCAAGACATTTCCATTTGCTGCCAGCAGCGCGATGTTTTGTCCCGTCAGACCTGCGGCTTGCCAGGAATTGCCATTATCGGTGGAACGAAAAACGCCATTATTCGCGCCAGCGTAAACAGCTCCATTGCCTGTGGCTAATTGTGAAGTGAAAGACCCATTGGTCAGTGAGTAAACCTTTGTCCAGGATCGTCCATCGTCCGTGGAGCGGTAAACTCCTGTCCCCTGCCCGGTGATGAAAGCAACGGCAAAAAGCGTGGAGTTCAGCGCAACAACCGAACGTGGAGTGAAATCCATTTCAGACCAACTTACACCATTGTCCACGGAGCGAAAGCGCTCCGCGAAGAAAACTCGGGACGTTGTGTAAAGGCTATAAATGGAATCTCCTTCCGGCCCGGAAGTCTTCGCCCACTTCGGATCCACAGTGATCGTCACTGTCCCGTTGACGCTCAGCCGTCCAACGCCGTTGTCCGTCACGGTGAAGCGAACCGTGACGCCGCCGGCATTGACGTAGCGCGGTCGCCAACTGAATTCCCATTGACGGCTGCCGGGGCTGGTTTCGGCGAAAGTGGCGTCGGCGGGATTGTCGCTCATCGTGGCGGTCAGTGTTTGGCCGGGATCAATATCATCCGCCGTAACCAGAAAACGGACTTCCTGACCGGCGCTGACCATTTGCGCGGCGGGCACGGTGATGGTCGGCGCGTGATTTCTGGGCCGAACGGCGATAGTCACGCGGGCGACGTTGCTTTCCAGGTTGCCGTTGCGGACTTTGAAGGTGAAGCTGTCTGTGCCGTTGAACGTGCCGGCGGGCGTGTAACGTTGATTCGCGCCCGTGCCGGTCAATGTGCCGCGCGAAGGCTGCGTGACGATTTCATAACCGGGAGCGCTGCCCGCGTTGCTACTGGTCAGCAGAATGGAAACCTGCTGGGCTTCGGCGGTCGTCACGGTTTGATCAAGCGCGATGGGAACGCCGGCGGGCGCGCGCAACACAGTCACCGTCAATACGTGACTGGTCGTTTGTTGCTGGTTGTTGGAGGCGGTCAGCGTCAGCGGATAGCTGCCGGCGGTATTCGCGCCCGGATTCAGTCGCAGCGTGTAAAGCCCGCTGCCTTGCAACAAGACCTGCGCACTGAGCGATGTAGGCGCGACGCTCACTGTCAGCGTGGTGTCGTTGGCCGGATCAACCGCCAGAAAGTTGAAATTGCGCAGTTCGCTTTCATAAATCGTCAGCGTTTCCGGCGCAACGATGACCGGCACAAGCGACAGCGGCGGCAGTTTCAAAACCGAGGGAATGGATAATTTCACTTCGCCGGCGGAAATCGGAATGACACTGCTTTGACTGCGGACAACGCTGCCGTCGGCGCGATGGAACGTGACATCGAGCGTCACCAGGTCATTGGTTCCGCCGGCTGTAATGACCGGAATATTGCGCAAAACGAAACTGCCGTTGCCGTCGGTGAAAACCGATTGGCCGCGCGCCGAAATGATGGCGCGGCGCACAGGGCGCACGCCGTCCGGTTCGACTACGCGGCCATAAACAGTCGCCGTCGGCCATTGGCGCGAAATGAAATAATAGCTGCCTTCATTGACCGCGCCCGCCGCCGTTTCCAGAAACTGACCGTTGAAACTGCCCGCGCCAATGTCCACAAATTGCCCCAAAGTTTCGCTGCCGCGCGTTTGATCGAATTTGTAAACACGAATCGGCGTTCCGGCGGGGATGTTGTCCAGGTTCTGAAAACGCAATCTGCCGCCGGGCGAAATCGGTTGACCGAAGGGCGTGATCTGCGCAATGGCGGAACTGTATGTCCCCACGGGCAAATCCACGGGCGTGCGTCCGCGCGCAAAGGCCGTCAGCGTAAACGGACAATTCGTGTTGCCGTTCGGACATTGAGACAGTTCAAGCGTGATCGGATTGGACTGCGTTGGCTCCGCCGCCTCCGCCATCAGTGGGTTGGTGGATGGAATCGGCGTCAGCCGTTCGATCTCGAACTGGTTGTCGCGATCCGGGAAAATCCTCTTTCCGATCACCTGTTGAGGATAGGGCAATTGGCTGGCGGCTGAATCTATCGTGATGCTCTGCCGCGTGGCCGACGGCACGTCCGCCAGCACGAACGCCCCGTCTTTATTGGTCGTAGCGGAAGTATTGCTGTTCGCCAATCGAACCAGCAGGCCCTGAACGCCGATTTTGTCCGCATTTTCGACAATGCCGCTGATGGAGGTGCGCAAACGAATTGGCGTGGGACTTGTCCAAATAATGCGACCTCGAAATTTGATCTGCATCGGCCCACTTTCCGAACCGAAGGGAACGCGCAACGTCAGTTTGTCCGACTGCGCATCATCGGGTTTGACGCCTGTGGCTCCGGCAAACAACACCTCGACATCCGAAGTCGGCAGTGCGGAATCGCCTGGGTTCGTGCCTCGCATGATTTCAATCGTTTCGCCTGCCAATAAGGTTTCTTTGCTCAGACGCAATCCGCTCAATGAGGAAAAGCCGCTGCTGAATTCGATTTTGACAGCATTCGAGGCGGGGCCAGCGGGAGCAACGACCGTTAAATTAAGCACGCCTTTGTCGGCCAAACGCGGCGGCAATTCAAGATTGATTTGATCCAGTCCCAACAAGCCCGGCACAGGCCCCGCATAAGCCGGTTTCAATGCTTCATTTTCAATTAATACCTGCACCGTTTCGGGATTGGCATTACGCAGCCCGGTCAAAAAAAAGATGAGAAAAACTCTATCCCCCGCCACGGCCAAATCTATGGGTTTGGTCTTGTAACCGCTGTCGTCGGCCTGTCCAACACTGTCGCCTGTCACCGCGCCGTCAGCTTTGTAGCGCGCGATGCTCCCCAGAGCGACATTGTTGAGATTGAAGATTGCCGGTGCCACGGCGTTGATCCGAGTTTCACGCGTGGCGATGAGTGCGCCGTCAGCAGCGCGCACACTCACAGTGGCGTTGCCGACGGGTGTTTCCTGCGGCACCAGAAAATTGATCTGAGTTGGAGAAACATAAAAAAGTCGCGCCGCACGACCATTCACCTCCACCCGCCGATCCGCCAATTGCGTTTGCGGTTCAGCGGCCAGGCTTTCCTGTGCGGCAAGCCCGGCTCCGAAAATCGTGGCCAAAGACCCAGGCGCAAGCGCGTTTTCCTCGAAACTGGCTGAAGAAGCGATTTTGTCCAGCGAAGCTTGCTGCACAACTGCTCCTGAACGTTTGAGCGAGCCAAATGAAACCAAAGCCAGCAACACAGCCATCAGCCACAGCCAACGACGGGACGAAGCAACGAGTGAAGACAACACGGCCAGACCGACAGAACGCGAATAGGGCATGGGTTCCTCCAGGGGACAACGAATTCGTTAAATGTTTTAGCCGCGTCGGTGGTCATGCGATTGTCGCCTCCGGTGCGGTTCGTAAATAAGTGGTGATTCGTGGCTAAAAATGTCGCGAGATTTTTTGTTGCGTGAATTTTTATGAACGCTACTGATCGAGTTTATCGTCACGGTTCAAAGAATCGCTTCGATCAATTGCGGACCTACCTCGCTAATTGTGCGCGCAAGCTGCGCAGCCAGTTCTTCCGCTGTTTCGACACGGACGGCAGGCACGCCCAGGCTTTTTGAAAGTCCTGTCCAGTCAATCGGCGGCGAGGTCAGGCCGATCATGCTTTGCGCCTGCCGGCCGAATTGCTTGACACCGGTGCGCATCAGTTCAATGCCTAGAATGCGGTAGCTGGCGTTATTGCAAATGATGGTTTTGACATTGAGCTGTTCGCGCGCCTGTGTCCAGAGAGCCTGAACGGTGTACATCGCGCTGCCGTCGGCTTGCAGGTTGATGACCGTGCGATCCGGGCAGGCGATGGCCGCGCCTGTTGCGCAAGGCAAGCCCAAACCGATTGCGCCGCCCGGTTGCGTCAAATACGAATGCCGAGGCGCGCTTTGCGACATCGCGCAAAACGGCCCCATGCTGGTGTTGCTTTCGTCCATGACGATGGCGTTTTCCGGCAACAGCGCGGCAACGACTGCCGACAACGTTTCGGGCGTGAGCTTGCCCGTGGGCAAAGGCGGAGTTTGCAGGTTGGAATTCGTTTCAGCGTACACCGGCGCTTGAAGCGCATCGGCCAACGCTTCGAGCGCGGCTTCCACGTCTTCATCGGCGGTGGCCAGCGTGACCGTGGTTTGCTGCGGAGAGATGAAGTAACTCGGCAAGCCGGGATAACCAAAGAACGACACCGGCGAACGCGCGCCGGCCAGCACTATGGATTTGTAAGGCGCAAGCGCGGCAATGGCGGGTTCGGGAAAATACGGCAGCCGTTCGATCAGCGGCGTGCCGACGCCCCGTTCCCAGCGTGCGGGAAAGGTTTCGCACATCAATTTGCAGTCGGTCGCGGCGGCGATTCGCGCCACGGCGCGCAACGCCCGTTCGCGCAACGCATACGCGCCCAAAAACAAGACCGTCGGCTCGCCGCCGCGCAAAGTTTCGGCGGCTTGTTTGACGGCGGCATCGCTGACGTGCGGCGGATGCGCCACGGCGCGAGCCTGCGCCGCTCCGCCGGACGCTTCCAATTGGCAATCGTGCGGAACGATCAACGTTGAAATATTGCCGGGCCCATGCTGAAAGCCTGAAGCCAGCGCGATGGCCTCGGCCAAATCGCCGGGCATTTCCTCGCCGGAAATGCTTTTGCGAATCCAGTGGGAAACCGGGCGGGCGAGCGATTCAATGTCGGAGGCGAGCGGCGGATCGGCATCCAAGTGCCAGGTGGCGTGGTCGCCGATCAGGTTGACAATCGGCGAACGCGCGCGCCGCGCGTCGTGCAAATAGGCGATGCCGTTGGCGAAACCCGGCCCCAGGTGCAGCAAGGTCAAGCCGGGCTTTTCCGTCATCCGCGCGTAACCGTCCGCCGCGCCGGTGGCCACGCCTTCAAACAAACACAGCACGGCGCGCATTCCTGCAACCTCGTCCAGCGCGCGCACCAAAGGCATTTCCGTCGTGCCGGGATT
>CAZRXE010001401.1:0-2888 GCA_964603695.1 uncultured Heliomicrobium sp. | reverse complement strand
GTCTTACCTGCACCTAATGAGCCTGATAAAAAAGGTGGGCGCTTGCCCACCTCCGAAAGTAAGCGGGATGATAGCCGGAAGGTTTTTTGAAATCAAGCCGATGCGCCGAAAGGGTCGAGTTGACCACGGTTTTGCTTGCTTGCATGGTCGGGATTTTCCTGAAAGCGGCTTGAAAAGCTATGATGCGGCGCGCCGGCGCACGAGGTTTTCAAGCCGCCGGCGGGAAATTCAATGTCTTCAACCGAACATTTACACACGCAAGATCGAAACGGCTACTTTCACATGCTTTGGGCTTCGTTGGCGTTTGCAGTGATGGCCGCTGCGAGCCATCGTGCGGGCCAATACTGCGACTGGCAATTGGTCGTGGTAGCGCGCGCTTCGCTGGCCTTTATTTTCGCCGTCCTCATTGCCAAATTCAGCGGCGTCAAATTGGTTTTCTGCGGCCCGAAAACTTTGTGGGTGCGGAGCCTGGCTGGTAGCGCCAGCATGCTTTGCAATTTTTACGCACTGGCGCATTTGCCCGTGTCGGACACGCTGACGCTGATGAACACAGCGCCGATTTGGGTGACCATTTTGTTGTGGTTGGTGTTCGATCAGCATCCGACTGCGGCCATCGCCGTCGCCGTGCTGACCAGCGTCATCGGCATCGTCCTGATTCAACAGCCGCATTTTCAAGGCGGCAAATTCGCCTGCCTGATGGCGCTGTGCGGAGCCTTTTTCACGTCCATCGCCATGCTCGGTCTGAACCGTTTGCAGCAGGTGGATCCGCGCGCCATCGTAGTGCATTTTTGCGGCCTCGCCAGTTTGGTCACGACGCTGTTTCTGTTGCTGACCAATCGCAAGGATTACACCGCTCAATTGAGCAACGTTTCCGCTTTGGGGATGCTGTTTCTGGTCGGACTTGCCGGCGTCGCCGGACAGATCGGCATGACCATGGCCTTTGCCAAAGGCCACGCTTCGCGCATTGCGGTAGTCGCGCTGTCGCAGATTCTGTTCGGCGTAGCCTTTGACATGCTGTTTTGGAATCGCGCAGTCAATCCGGTTTCGTGGTTGGGGATGCTGCTTGTTGTAGGGCCGACGGCCTGGCTGATTCTGAGCAAGCCGCCGCAACAAAGTCACGCCCTGATTGAAGCCGAAATGGAAGATTAACGATCCGGTTTGAAGATCGGCACAGTAACGGCCAGACCAGGATGTATCGGTCTGGCCGTTACTGTATCGGGCATTGTTTAAGAATCCCGTCAACGTCCTATGGCAACCGGGTGGTCGCCTGTTTGTCCGTGAATCCGAACGCGCACCGAATTATCCCGGCTGGATTTGATCGTCCATCTGCCGTCTTTTTCCCTCCATAGCGCCGCGTCAGCCTTGCCGTCGCCGTCGAAATCGCCGGCGACTGGTGTTTCATCGGAACCGACCGCGCCCAGCGAAATGGTTTGAACTTTGCCGTCCGAACTGCGCAGCAGGTACCAGTTCATTTCCGCGCTGCGCCAGACGGCGATATCCGCCCGTCCGTCGCCGTCGTAATCTGCGGCAACCGGCACATCCGAACCCAGGCCCCAGGCTTTATCAATGATTTCGTCGCTGGAACTGAGCCGTATGTACCAGTGACCATTTGCCTGGCGGAACACTGCGACATCGGTTTTGCCGTCGCCGTCATAATCCGCCGGAACAGGCACATCAAAATAAGGCGCGCGAGACGTGCCCCACGAAACGGTTTGCGTCTGCCCGTCCGAACTGCGGACGATGTACCAGGTGGTATCAGCGCCGCGCCAAACAGCTATGTCCGTTCGTCCGTCGCCGTCGTAATCGCCGGGCACGGGTGAGTCCGTTCCCAAACCCCACAGCTTCGTCGTCACAGCACCGTCCGAACTGTGCTTGATGAACCATTCGCCGCCATGTCCGGGCTGAATGCCGCGACGAAACACCGCCAAATCCATTTTGCCGTCGCCGTCATAATCGCCCGGCGTCATCACGTCGAAGTAAGGCGCGGTGCTTAAACCCCAGGCTTCGGTTTTCAATTTGGCGTCGCTGCTGTTGACGGTCAGCCATTCGCCCGAAGCTCCGCGCCAGACTGACAAATCCGCTTTGCCGTCGCCGTCGAAATCTCCGAACACCAACGACCGCGTCGCCGCTCCGCCAATCGCCAGACGATAGGTTTTGCTGCCCGTGCAGTTGTTGCTGTCTGTCGCCGTGATTGTGAAGTTGAATGTGCCCGCCGTGGTCGGAAAGCCGTACAGCAATCCGAATCCGCCAAACAGCGTCAGCCCCGGCGGCAAACTGCCTGCCGTCACCTCGTAGCTGTAACTGCCCGCCGGACTGGCTGTGATTGCTTGGTTGTACAATTGTCCGGGCTGTCCGCCGGGCAAATCGGGCAGCGTGATGGTCGGACAGCTTCCGCCCAGCGTGAAGCTATAAGCGCGGCTGCCCGGGCAAAAGCCGAAGCCGGTGGTGGCGATGGTGAAATTGAAGGTTCCACTTGCCGTGGGCGTGCCACTGATGACGCCGGTTGCCGGATTCAGAATCAAGCCGGAAGGCAGCGTTCCTTCGCTGACGGTAAACGAATAATTGCCGCCGGCGGGCGTTGCCGACACCGTTTGGTTGTAGAACGTGCCGAGTACCGGTGTCGCCAATGCTGAAAGCGTAATCGTGGGGCAGGCGATGGCCAGCGTATACGCCTGCGTTCCGGCGCAACCTCCGGCAGTTAGAGCTTTGACCGTGAAAATGAACGCTCCCGCCGTAGTGACAATGCCACTGAGCTGTCCCGTGTTGGGATTGAGCGTCAGCCCTGAAGGCAGGTTTCCCGCGCTGAGGCTGAATGTGTATGTGCCGGCGGGCGTGACGGTGATGCTTTGATTGTAATTTTCCCCCGCCTTGCCGATAAGCAATCCCCT
>CAZRXE010001400.1:0-8789 GCA_964603695.1 uncultured Heliomicrobium sp. | reverse complement strand
GTCCTCGGCTTTGGAAACGTCCGCGTGCGTGTAGGCTGCTTCGCCGCCGGCTTCTTGAATCAGCTTGACGGTTTTCTTGCCTTCCTTGTCGTTGACATCCACGGCCACGACTTTCGCGCCTTCGGAGGCAAACAGCAGCGCGGCTTCGCGGCCAATACCGCTGGACGCGCCCGTAATGAGTGCAACTTTGTCTTGTAATCGCATGAATTGAGTTCCTTGAAAATGTAGTTTGGAGATGAGGCTGTAGAGAATATCGGACAAATGAAAACGCGCAAGCCTGTTGGCACTACTTGATGCGATTGTGGCGATTCCAGCGCACGCGCGCGAGCAACAAGTCGCCGCGAAAGTTGGCCGGAATGACTTCGCCCGCCAAAATCCAGGACTCGTCGGCGTTGACGTTGTTGACGTGAAAGTTGCCGTAATGTGGCACGTGCGTCGGATCGTTGAGGCCATCGCCGACCAGCGGAAACACGATTTGCTCCGTTGACCTGATCAGACGCAGCGTTTTGCGATTCACTTCGGCCAGATACAGCGGCGCGCGCCAGCGCATGACGTTGGCGTTTTCTTCGGCCTTGCGCGTGTAGCTCAAAAACAATCCGTCCGAATGCGTCAGCCAGTGTTGTTGCGTGGTGGACATTTCCAGCGGTTGGCCGTCATCCCATTTCCAGATTTCGGCGGGCGACCACGTCAGGCCGTCGGTCGAACTGCTGATGTAACCGAAGCCATCTTCGGCGCGAATGGTCATCAGATAGCGATTGTCGAATACGGTGAGTTGTGGTTCCAGCAAACCGCGCTTGACCGTGTTGTTCAGCGTTGTGCCGACGCGCTTGATTTTCAATTCCTTGCCGTCAAACGAACAGAGCAGGGAAGTGACGGCGTAATCGGCGCGTTCTTTGGGGCGAAAGCTAACGGGAATCAGCACGTCGCCGTTTTTCAACACGACGGTTTGCGAAGAGCCGACCGCGTAAATCGCACTGGTGCGCGGATCGTCCCATTCCAGTTTGCGGCGCTCGGACCAATTGCCTTTGGCGTCGCGCACGGCGTAGACCGGATAGCGCGGCGGCTGTTCGGGAAAGTAACGGCCTTCGCGGTAATAGATGATTTCGCCGAGGGCCAGCACCGTGTTGGTTTTGGCGTGATAAGTCGGCAGCACATCGCTGACGGCTTCTTCAATGTCTCCAGAAAACGGACGGCGGCCAAAGCCGGGAACCGGCTGCGGCTCGCTCCAGGTTTGGCCCAGGTCTTTGGATTCGCGCCAATGCACAGGGCCGTAATAATCAGAACCCGCGATGGTCTGCAACGTCATCAAGGCCGTCAACCCGCCTGCTGGTTGCGGAATCATGCAAACGCGCGGCAAAAACCAGGTCACGCCGCCGTCGCGGCCTTTGTGCAACGTGACGCGTTCGATGCCGGCAATCAGTTTCAGCGGATTGGATTTCTCGGCAACTGTCCAGACAAAAAGCGCGCTTGCGAAAAAAACGCACGTCAGAAGTTTGTTCATAAGAGTTGTGTATATGTTGCTTGATTCAGTCAATCACGGCGACGGCTTCGATCTCGATCAAAAACTCCGGCAGGGCCAATGATGCCACGCCGAGCCAGGTGCTGGCGGGGGGCGAGTCGTCGGAGAAAAATTCGCGCAAGGCTTCACCGACGGCATTCATATCGCCGGGTTGGGGATTGACCACATACAGCCGCAGCGAAACGACATCCGCCACGGTTCCGCCTGCGGCTGCCAACCCGAGTTGCACGTTGCGCAGCGCCTGCCGCGTTTGCGCGCCGAGGTCGTTGCCGCCGACGATTTGCTTGTTCGCGTCCCAGGCCGTCTGGCCCGAAAGGTAAACGGTTTTGCCGCCTTCGGCGACGACGACTTGCGAAAAGCCGATGGGCAGACTGGGAAAAAGCGTTTCGGGATTCAAGTGTTGTTTGGGCATGGGGATTCTTATCTCAGCCGAGCGAATTCCTGCCTGGCTTCGCGCAAAGCGGCCAAGTCCTGCTCGGCATCTATCCACATCGTGAACAGTTCCTCGTAAGCTTGACGGGATTTTGCGGTCTCGCCGCGAAGCGCCAGCGCGCGCGCCAATCCCAGTTGCGCCAGAGACAAGGGCGGCGCGACGTTGTTTTCGATCACAAATCCCTTGTGATCGAGCAGCTTCTGAAATTCCCGGCCCGCTTCATGACCGTCGCGCAACTGTAAATAAGCCAGACCGCGCAAGTAGGCCGGCCAGAGAAAACCAAAACTTCCCAATTCGTAACGGCGGGGGTGTTCCAGCAGTTCGATGGCCCGGCGCGGATTGTTGCGCCGGATTTCAATGGCGGCCTGCACGCCCGGTCGAAACAAGTTGTTGATGGCGGTGTCTTGCGGAAATCGTTTGGCCTGCTCATCGGCGACGGTATTCGCCCGGACGGCTTCGCCGCACATTCCCAGAGCAACGGCGGCGGCACTCAGTTGCCAACGGTTCCGCGCCAGTCCAAGCGCCTCCGCCGCATCGCTGTTGGCCTGCCGGCAATTTCCGTAAGCGGCTTCGCGCAGCGCGGAGATGAATGCCCAGCGGCCCGCGACTTCGTTATCTTTACCTGCCAGCAGACGGATGGCGCGGCGCGAGAAGTCGCGCGATTGCCGTATCTGCCCGGCGGCACCGGCTAGCGCAGCCTGTTCCGCCAGCATAAACGGCTCCGCCGGATTGCCTCTGGCCCAGCCCGCCTGTCGCTCTATCTCCACGGCGTCTCCGCGAATGACTCCAATGGTCAGCAGCGTTGCGTGCGTGGAAAAATCATCGGCCTGTTGCTCCACCAACGACTGTAAAATTTTCAGGGCTTCATCGAAGCGGTTGAGGTTCACCAACAGGTGCGCTTCATTGTTCAGCGCCACGGCGTTTTTCGGATTGAGCGCCAGCGACGCGCGCGTTTCTTCCAGGCTCCGGTCGAACTGCCCGGCGATTTCGTGGCTGTTGGACAACAACGCCGGGGGCAGAAAATCGCGTGGGTACGTTCGCTTCCACAGTTCCAGCGTTTCCAGACGCTTTTCCAAATCGCCGACGACGAAATAAAGGTACTGCTGCACTAAATAAAAGCGTTCCCGTTCGCTGACGCGGTCGCGCAAACCATAGGCCGTTTCCGAAAACCGTGCGGCTTGTTCGTAACTGTCCTGATTGAAAAAAATCATCGCCAGATCGGCATAGGCGCGCGCGAAGTTTCGATCCAGTTCAATCGCGCGGTTGAAAAATGGCACGGCGGCGCGGTCTTTTCCGCTCAGCCGTTGCTCGATTCCTTGCGAATAGGCTTTCAAGGCGTCCAGCGAAGAGGTCGTCACCTGTTCCAGCGGCTTGTCGAATTTCTGAAGGGAACTGAGCGATTCGCCGAGTTTGGCGCGCAACTCGGCGGCCGTCCGCCCGAGCGTCTTCAGCACTTGTTCCTTGCTCTCGGCTTCGGCCAGTTGTCTGGCGATCACGTCGCCGGTGGCGGCGTTCACTGCTTCCAGCGTGATGACGAAGTGGCTGCCGAGAGGCGCAATCGTTCCGCCCAGCATGGCTTTGATGCCGTTGCGCTGACAGATTTCGCGCGCGGTTTCGCTCGACAAGGGTTCGGTTGCCTGGCGGCCCATCAACCGCAACGTTTGCCGCGCCTGCTGTTCGGGAAACAGGCTCAGGTAAGGCGATTGCTCCAACTGCACGGCCAGCGCCTGTTTCAGCGTGCCGTCAAATACCGCATCGCCTGTAGTGTTGATGAAATCCGCCAGCAGCACGGAGTCTTTATCGGTCAGCGCCGGAGATCGTTTGTGGAAAACGATCCACGTCGTCGCCAGCGCCACTGCCAGCCCCGCCGCAAGGATCAACGCGGCAATTACCGGACGTTGACGATACCAAGCCGCGATTGCTACGGAGCGGGAGCGCGTTTCACTTAACGCCGGCTCTACTTTCATGGAGTCCAGATCGCGGAACAACTCCATGGCGGTTTGATACCGCTCGGCGGGTTCTTTGCGAAGCGCGCGATGAATAATTTGGCCAAGTTGTGCCGGAATTTCCGCCGGCGGGATCGGGTCTTTGTTCAACACCGCCGCCATCACATCCGCCACCGTCGCACCGACAAACGGGCGGACTCCCGCAAGCATTTCGTAAAGCACGATGCCTAAACAAAACACGTCGCTGCGCGCGTCCGCATCCAGGCCGCGCACTTGCTCCGGCGACATGTAGCTTGCGGTTCCCATCACCATTCCCGGCTGCGTCAATTGCGGATTGTGAATTTCGGCTTGCGGATTTTGAAGATCAATTAGTTTGGCCAAGCCGAAATCCAGCACCTTCACCAAACCGTCCGTTCTGAGCATGATGTTTTCCGGTTTGATGTCGCGGTGAACAACTCCGGCTTGGTGAGCAACGGCCAGCGCGGAAGCGATTTGCCGCGCAATGTCCGTGACTTCAATTGGAGTCATTGGTCCGGCCTGCATTCGGCGGCGCAACGTGTGGCCTTCGATGTATTCGGTGGCGATGAAAAAACTGTTCTCAGTTTGGCCGATTTCATAAACCGTCAGAATGTTCGGATGGTTCAGCGCCGAAGCGATAAAGCCCTCTCGCATGAAACGTTGAATTCGATCTGCATCCGCTGCGAAGCGAGGCGGCAGAAGTTTCAACGCGACTTTGCGTTTCAGCCGAACGTCTTCCGCCAACCAGACTTCGCCCATGCCGCCCGCGCCGAGTTGTGAAAGGATTTTGTAGTGTTGAATTCGGCGTTCCGGCTGAGCCGCGTCAACCTGCGTGCGGTAATCTTTTTCGACCAACATTTCCGCAGCAAATGCGGCGGCGGGCGCTTCGATAAAACTCCTGGCTTCTTGCTCCGAGCGCAACAGCGATTCGACCTTGCGGCGAAGTTCAGTGTCCTGGCCGCACGCCTTGCTTAGGAACGCCGGATGCTCGGCGGGCGGTAGTTCCAGCGCGGCATCCAACAATTCATCAATTTGCTTCCAGCGTTCAGCGGAGATCGGCATCGGCATTGCCCTCCTCTCGTTCAGTCAAGGCTTGATGCAACCAGGCTTTGGCTTTTTGCCATTCGCGTTCGACGGTACGCAGCGACAGACCCATTACTTCGGCGACCTCTTCGTTGCTCAGACCGCCGAAAAAACGCAATTCGACCAGCCGGCTTTTGCGCGCGTCGAAGCGTTCCAATTCCATCAGGGCGTCGTCCAGCGCAATCAACTCCGCCGCTTTTTGGCCGGAAACCGTCGCCGCATCGTCCAGCGGCACGAGGCGCGCGTTGCCGCCACGTTTGGTGCGAGCGTGACCGCGTGCGTGATCGAGCAAAATCCGCCGCATCAATTGTGCGGTGATGCCGAAAAAGTGCGCACGGTTTTGCCATTGCACGTGCTGCTGATCCACCAGTCGCAAATAGGCTTCATTGACCAGCGCCGAAGTTTGCAGCGTATGAGCGGGGTTTTCCCGCCGCATGTAGGCGTGCGCTAACCGGCGCAATTCCGCGTCCACCAACGGCAGCAATTGTTCCAGCGCCGAACTGTCGCCCCGGCTCCAGGCCAACAGCAATTGCGTCACGTTTTGATCGGATGACGACCACATAACTTCAGGTTTGAGATTTTGTCCGAGGGGAAACGGCGCGAAGTATAGCACCGCTTCAAACGGCGCTCCGCTCGATCCGATCCGGTTTCAAAAAATTTCAACGGCGTGGCGGTTTTATTGCCGCAAGGTCGCGTTGGATGATGCAGGCCAATGGAAAGCAAGAAAGCTCTCCGGCGGAACCTGTTTCATTGACCAACCAAAGGAGAACATCATGAACAAACAAACTTCATTGCCGACTTTCTTGCTGCTCGCTTTTGCCTTCTGTCTTTTAACCGCCGCCGGCAATATGTGCGTCGTGCAGGCACAGGAACGACAAGCCTCCGCTGCGGCACAGTCAAACAACGATATTTTCGACAATTTCCCGCTGACCCTGGTGTTTGATGTGGCGACGGATGCGCGAACGTTCCGCATCAATCGCGGCGCGCCGCTGCCGGACGCCAAGCGCGGGGACAGCTTCATAGTCGAAGGGAAAATTTATCCCGCCGGCACACTGCCCGTCGGCGGCACCCTGCTCAGTCCCGGCGCATTCAATTTGGACGCCACTCCGGGCAGCATCGGCAAATGGGTTTTACGCGGAACGTTCAATGCGGACTTTGCGGAAATCCTGGCGGGCGCGGAACCGGCGGTGTTCGGCACGCAATACTTCATTTTCAATGACGGCAAAGTCCTGATTAGCGACGGTTCGCACGCGGGCAGCCAACCGCAATTGCGTCCGCTGGTCGGTGGGGGCGGCCAGTTCAGCGGCGCGGCTGGAGATGTGAAAGAAGAATTGCTCGGTACGAACGTGACAGGGCTTTTCAATCAACGCTTTACCTTCAAGATCAAAAAGCAGTCCATCAAATGATCTTTGTTCGTGTACGCACGCAAGGGCGCGTGCGTACACGAACCGCGTCACTTCGACATCACCGGAACCAGCAGATGCGACGGGAACGTCTTCGAGCGAAAGACGCGCTGCGTTGCCTTGATGTAATCGGCTTCTTTCGCCTTGAAGATGTTCTCGACGTATTTCTGCGGGTTGCGGTCAATGACCGGGAACCAGGTACTTTGCACTTGCACCATGATCTTGTGGCCTTTCAGGAAGCGGTGATTCAGGTGATGCAAGTCAATCTTGTAAGGCTCGACCTTGTCGGGCGTGGCGGGAAGCGGGCGCTCGAAGCTGTTGCGGAAGCGGCCTCGGAATACGTCGTTGGCCACCATCAACTGATAGCCGCCCATGCGCGGCTCTTTCGGATATTCATTGGGATACACGTCAATCAGTTTGACCACCCAATCACTGTCCGAACCGCTGGTCGAGGCAAACAGATTCGCCCAGACGCTGCCCGTAATGGTCACGTCTTCCGCCAGCGCATCGGTTTCCCAACTCAGCACGTCGGGGCGTCCGTGGACGAAGCGTTGATCTTCCACCAACCACGCGCCCCAGCCTGAACCGCCCAGATTCGGCGGATTGTAAGTCGCTTCAATCGGGCGCGGACGATACGGAACCGGATTGGCCGGATCGGACACATATTCGTCAAAGGCTTTGACTTCCGCCGTCGGCGCGTCGAAAGAAAGTTTGCCGTTCGCGTGAAAGTAGAGTTTGCGGTCGGCGGTCAGATTGCGCGGCGGCCATTGGTCGTAACTTTTCCATTCGTTCGCGCCGGTTTGAAAGGTGACGGCTTCGCGGATTTCGAGTTGGCCTTTGTCTTTCAAGTAATAGGCAAACCAGGGCGCTTCGATCTTTTCGCGGTAATGCTGCGACGTGTTGCCGTCGAATTTGATGCGCCCCAGGCTGGAACCGTCCGCGCGCGCCCAGCCGCCGTGGTTCCACGGGCCGGCGACGAAGAAGTTGAGGTTCTTCGGATCGTTCTTTTCCAGCGTTTCATACATTTTCAGCGGGCCGTAAAAGTCTTCCTGATCCCACCAACCGGCAACCACCAGCGTCGGCACTTTGGCGGCTTTCAAATACGGCACCATCGCCTGCTGCTGCCAGAATTGATCGTAGTTCGGATGGTTGACGAAATCGTTCCAGGTGGGAATTTTGCCGTGCAGGTACTTTTCGTTGACGTTCGAGAGCGCGCCGAGCCGCAAATACCAGTCGTAAGTATCGAGCTGGTCGAAGCTGAAGCGCGCCTGTTCCTTATTGGTTTCCATCATCGTCGCGTATTCAAAACCGTAGCTGAGCCGAAACGCGCCGTTGTGATGAAAGTCGTCGCCCAGATACATATCCGTCGGCGAAGCCTGCGGCGAAGCGGCCTTCAGCGCCGGATGCGGCGCGAGCGTGGCCATTCCGGCAGTCCAGCCGGGATAGGAAATGCCCGTGATGCCGACGCGGCCATTGTTGGCGGCGACGTTTTTCACCAGCCAGTCAATCGTGTCGTAAGCGTCCGTCACCTCGTCCACGGTTTTCGCGTCCGGCTTTTCAGTCAGCAGCGAAACGGGCGCGCGTTGCATGACGAATTGGCCTTCGGATTTGTAGCGGCCTCGGATGTCTTGAAACACGAAAATGTAACCGTCGGCGGCCAGCGCCTTGAATCTGCCCTGCGCCCAGCCTTGATTGGCGGGCGCTTGGTAAGGCGTGCGTTCCAGCATGATCGGCAGCGGCGCGCTTTGGCTCTTGGGTTTGAAGATGTGCGTGTTCAGTTTGACGCCGTCGCGCATCGGAATCATGACCTGCGTCATTTCAAACGCGGCTTCCTGACTGTTGGCGCGAAACATCGGCACAATCAGCAACGCGCCGAGGGCGACGAAAAGACTCAGACGAAGAATGAACTCAGGGCGAAGTTTCATTTCAGGCTCTCCCAATGGATGAAGGGGCAACAGGAATTTCGCGACCGCGCGCCGTCACGTACTCGACGCCGACGATGCGGCCCGCTTCGACAATCAAAGCGTGATCGAAGTTATTGACCGTCGGACAAACGTGGCGCGGAACCAGATACAAATGTTCGCCGAGCGCGGGCGCGGAGCATCCGGCGGGAACATTGATCGGCAGATGTTCTTCGCTGGGTTTGTCCGGCTGCAATTCCGGGCGACCAAGCACGGAACAAGTCGGCACGCCCGCGTCCGCTGAAACCGCTTTGTGGCCGGCGTCGCAAGTGATGCGACCCGCCGTCGGACGGCTGACGACCGTTGCCACAACGACCGCCGCCGGTTCGTAACCCCACGCGGCAGGCAACTGCCCAGTGCTGGTGCAATCGCCGTAAACCACCGTTCCCGGCGAAACGCGATGAAGGAACGGGGCAGCCTTGAACG
>CAZRXE010001399.1:0-2328 GCA_964603695.1 uncultured Heliomicrobium sp. | reverse complement strand
CATGAACCTGTATTACGACCCGGACCACCCCCAATGGTATAAACGCCCGGATTGGTTTGCCGCCATCGGAGTGCCGCGTTTTTACCGTGGATTCGATCAACGGTTCAGTTACGTCGTTTGGGACGAACCCGCGCCGCCTCTGATCGTGGTGGAATTGCTTTCGCCCGGCACGGAAAAAGAAGACCTCGGCGAAACCTCGCGTGAAACCGGTGAGCCGCCGCCGAAGTGGGAAGTTTACGAAAAGATTCTGTGCGTGCCGTATTACGCCATCTTCAGCCGGGGTTATACCGAACTGCGTATCTTTCGGTTGATGGGCGGACAGTACGTCGAAGTTCTCAATCACGGTGGGCGTTACTGGATTCAGGAAGCGGAATTAGGCTTGGGCATTTGGCGTGGGAAGTTTCAAGGAGCAGAGCGACTCTGGCTGCGCTGGTTCGATGCCCAAAACAAATGGATCCCGACTTACGAGGAAATGGCCGAACAACAACGCCTCGAAGCCGAGCGTGCGCAGGTCGAAGCCGAGCGCGCGCAAGCTGAAGCTGAACGCGCGCAAGCTGAAGCTGAACGTGCGCGTGCTGAAAAACAAGTTGCATTGTCGCGCGAAGCCGAAGCTCGACAACTATCTGAACGAGAACACCTGCGCGCGGAGCAAGAGCGTCAACGCGCCGAACACGCCGAACAGGCCGTGCAACAAGAGCGGCAACGCGCGGCGCAATTGGCCGAACTGTTGCGGCAACTCGGACACGATCCGGGACTGTAAAACTTAGCCAAGTTCTCTCTCCAACAACAAAACATCTGCCGGCGTTGGGCGCGGATTGAAAAATCCGAGCCTTGTTGTTCTTGGCAGTGCCGGCAAAAACTTTTGGAATTCGTGGAACTCATTGCCAGGCTCGCGGCCATCGTCAGTGAAAACGGAAACGAACGAAAGTTCAAAACAACAACTCAACATTCACTGAAGGAGACAGCAATGAAACTCATGACGAAAAACATCAAAGCGATTTTGGCGGCGGCGACATTATGCGTCGTTGTGGCGTGTGGGCAGACGGCGTTGGCGCAACGTCCCGGCGGCGGCGGCCCTCCGCAAGGCGGTGACTTGATCGAACAACTGGCCAAAATTCTGAGCTTGACCGACGCGCAGTTGGCGCAAATCAAAACCATTCGCGAACAAGCCGAAGCGGCTTCCACGCCGTATCAGGATCGCTTGACGCCGCTGCTGGCGCAGGCGCGCGTGCTGATTGAAGCCGACGTTTTCAACGAAGCCGCTTTGCGCAGTTTGTCCGCGCAGATGCAGCCGATTCAATTGGAACTGCACGTCATTCAGGCGCGCGCCGAATCCGCGACTTACAACGTGCTGACGGCGGAGCAGAAAGCCAAGCTGGCTGAAATTCGCAAGATGATGGAAAACGGCGGAGGGCGTTCCGGCGGCGGTCGGCCCGGCGGCGGCGGCAGACCGGGTGGCCCAGGCAGGCCGTAATGCCCGCCTCTTTTCACGACCACCTTTCGCAAACAGTTACCACGCTTTACTTCACAATCCCGAACACAACTCGCCGCCGACCGGAGACGCCACCAAAGGTCGGATTTGTTGAAGAGGGTCGCTTCAATGGCGAGAGCTGTGTTCAATCAACGCAGGAAAAGGAGAACCGATGAAAAACTCGTTTTGGAAACTGGCTTTGACTATGGCAATGGCGGCGCTGTTCACAGTGATCGCACAAACCGAAACCTTGGCGCAACGTCCGGGCGGCGGTCAGCGTCCGCCTGATGCTCAACGCGGTCAGCGTCCGCCGGACGCCCGGCAAGGCCAACGGCCAAACCGCGAAAACTCCCCGTATTCCGACAAATGGAAAAACGGACAACGGCGTCCTGACAATTCCAGAGGCCAGGGCAATCGCCCTCAAGGCACATTCCCGCGCAACTAGCTGAAAAGTCCTGAGTGCGCAGTCCTTCCAGCATTCATCGCGATGGCGGCAGGAAAGTGGCGTGAAGATTGGCAGCTATCAGAGCGGCGCTGAATCACTACCGCGAGCGGTAGCGAGCGAGGTTTCATCGGTCAGGCCTGTTGAAAAACCACGCTCCCTAACGGTCGCGGTACTGATTCGGCTATCTAGCGGATTTTGCCCATCAGTTTGCGAAGGAAAGGCGTAACGGCCAGCAAAACAACGGCGGCAATGATCGGCACGGCGGCCACTTTGCTGAACAGGCCGACCAGGGCTTCCTGAGAGCCGGCTTCAAAATATCCGGCGGCGATTCCGGCGGCGAAGTTGCCGAACGAGATCGAAAGAAACCAGATGCCCATCATCAAACCTGCCAGACGCTGCGGCGCAAGTTTGG
>CAZRXE010001398.1:0-3792 GCA_964603695.1 uncultured Heliomicrobium sp. | reverse complement strand
GAACGAGCCATCGGCATTGCCCAGACCGACCGTGAAGACGTTGTTGATGACTTCGTTCGGCGCGAAGTTCGAGTTGGCAACCAGCGGTTGCGCGGCATCACTCGGATAAAGCGTCAGGAAGCCGCCGCCGGATTGAACGGTGGTGATGTTACCGGTCACGGCCATTGCATTCGGCGGGATGGTGATGCCGTCGCAAGTCCTGCGCGCGAGTTGCGTGCGCGAAGTATTGCCTTGAATCTGTGCGCCCGGAGCGTCACAGGCGAGTTGTCCGGCGCGGGTGTCGAGCAGGCGCAAGGGTTTCGGCAGCGGATAAAACTGCAAGCCCGCGTTGCCGCCACCGCCGCCGGCAGCGTTGATGGTCAGATTATAGGCGCGCAAGCCTTCGCCGCAGCCGCTGTCATTCACACCAATTTGAAATTGGAAAAGGCCGGCAACTGTCGGCGTTCCCGAAATTACGCCAGTGGAGGTGTTGAGCGATAACCCGTTAGGCAGGCTACCGAACAATTTGTATTGGTAAGGCGCAGTGCCTCCGACCGGCGTCAACGCCTGGTTGTAAGCCTGCCCGACAGTTCCCGCCGGAATTGAAGACGGGTTGATGGTGATGTTCGCGCAGGGCTGACTGATGGTCAGCGAATACGCCCGCGTGCCGAAACAGTTGGTCGAATCCGTCGCCTTGACTGTGAAGTTGAAAACACCAAACGAAGTCGGCGTGCCGTTCAAAACGCCGGCGGCGGAAAGCGACAGGCCGTTGGGAATCGCGCCTCCGCTGAGGCTGTAGGTGTAGGGGCCAAAACCGTTCAAGGCGGTAAACGTTTGGCTGTAAGGCTGTCCCGCCGCTCCATTCGGCAACGTGGTGTTGGTCGGGTTGACTGAAATGGTCGGACAGACCGAACCGGCTTGCGTCACGGTGACGGTCGTACCGGCGATGGTCACCGTGCCGGTGCGTTGAATGCCGGGGTTGGCGGCAATCTGGCAAGTGATGGTCTGGCTGCCGGGGCCGCCACCGGAAACGGTGATCCAGGCGACGTTGCTTTGCGCCGACCAATTGCAGCTTTGGTTGAAGGCGGTCACATCCACCAGCAGTTGGCCGCCGCCCGCATTGGCGTTGTGCGTGGTCGGGCTGACGTCATAGCCGCAAGGAATCAAATAAGCCGCCGTCACGGTTTCGGCCAGCGAGCCGGAGCCGTTGCCAAGCCCGCTGCTGTAATAACCGCGACCGCGAATGAAAAAGTTGACCAGCGGTTGCAAGGCCAATCCGGTGGCGCGCCAGCCGCCGCTGACGCTGGTTCCGTCAACCAACGGGCTGAAATCCACGCCATTGGTCGAAAGCTCGAAAACAACGCGGTCGAAGCTCGGTGCCGCGCCGATGAACGTCCAGTCAATCTGAGTTCCCGCATCGTTGACGGTCAATTTCTGATTCGCGAATTCGTTGGCTTGATAGCGTCCGATGTTGGCGCGCGTTTGTCCGCCGATCAGGCTGTAGCTGCCGCCGATGACGATCTTGCCGTCCATCTGCATGGCTAGCGCATTGACCTCCGTGCCGGTAATCAGCGCGTCGAGCGAATCCATCGTGCCGTTGTAATTGAACCGCGCCAGATGGTTGCGCGATTGGCCAGCGAACTGCGTGAAATCGCCGCCCGCCAGAATTCGTCCGTGCATTGTTTCCGCCAGACAGCGGACCGTGTCGTTCGCGCTTAAGGTGAAGCTGCCGTCAATCGCGCCGCTGCTGCTCAGCCGTCCGACGCGGATGTGCGATTGGCCGCCGAGCGCGATGAACGCGCCGCCTACCATAATTTCGCCGGTGGAAAGCACTGACAACGCATACACGGCGTTGCTTGCGCCAGGGTTGAAGTTTTGATCCACCGCGCCGCTGCTTTGAAGCCGGGCGATGAAATTGCGCGAAAAGCCCGTAACGTTGGTAAAGTTGCCGCCGATGACGATCTGGCCGCCGCTCTGCAAAGCCATCGCGCGCACCGTTCCGTTGATGCCGGGGTTGAAGCCGGCTTCGAGTAAGCCAGTGGAGTCGAACCGCGCCATGTGGTTGCGCGCCGCGCCGCCGGCGTTGTTGAAAGCGCCGCCGATGACAATCTTGCCGTCCGGCTGCACGATAATGGCGTAGGTCTCAGCATCGGTGCTGGCGGTGAAGCTTGCGTCAAGCGTGCCGCCGGCATTGAGCCGCGCGAAGCCTGAATGAAAACCGCCGCCAATGATGCCGAAAATTCCGCCGACCAGAATCTTGCCGTCCGGTTGCAGCGCAATCGCGTAAACCGCGCCGCTGGCGTTGGGGTTGAAAGAAGAATCCAGCGAACCGTCGGCGTTCAGCCGCGCAATGCGATTGCGCGTCACGCCGGCCACTGTGGTGAAGCTGCCGCCGATCAAAATCTTGCCGTCCGGTTGAAGCGCCACGGCGTTGACAGTGCCGTCCGTGGTCGTGGTCAGGTCGCTGTCGAGCGTACCCGTGGTTGGATAAAGTCGCGCCAGGTGATTGCGCGTTTGCAGGTTGATGGCGGTGAATCCGCCGCCGATGACCAGCTTGCGATCCGGCTGCACGGCAATGGCATAGACCACGTCGTTGATTAACGCGGCGAAACCGTCCAGCGAACCGTTCAGATTGAAGCGCGCAACGCGGTTCCGCGGCTGCCCGCCGACGCTGCTGAAATCGCCGCCCGCCAGAACATCGCCGTCCGGTTGCACAGTCAGTTCATAAACAGTGTTGTTGACGTTCGGGTTGAAACCCGCTTCCAGACTGCCGTCGTCGTTGAGCCGCGCCAAGCGGTTGCGTGTTTGCCCGGCGACCTGGGTGAAGCTGCCGCCGAAAACGATGCGTCCGCCCGGCAGCACTTTCACCGCGTAAACCGTGTTGTCCACGTTCGGGTTGAAGTTTTGATCCAGGCCGCCGCGAGGAGTAAGCCGCGCCAGCCGATTGCGCGTTTGGCCGTTGACCGAAGTGAACGTGCCGCCGATGACGATTTGGCCGTCGGTTTCGATGTCCAATGATTGCACCGCGCCGTTGTTGATGGTGGCGATGAAATCATCGTCTTTCGTGCCGTTGCTGAGCAGCCGCACAATGCGTTGTGCCGACAGACCGTCAACAGTCGTGAAGTTGCCGCCAGCCAGAATCTTGCCGTCCGTTTGCACGGCCACGGTTTGCACAAAGCTGTTGGCGTCCGGACTGAACCCAGCGTCCACACTGCCGCCTGTGCTGATGCGCGCCAGGCGGTTGCGCGTCAATCCGCCCACCGTGGTGAACGAACCACCAAGCACTATGCTGCCGTTGGCTTGCTGCGCCATCGTCAGCACGGAACCGTTGGTTTCGGTGGTGAATGCCGCGTCGAGCGTGCCGTCCGGATTGAGCCGCGCCAGATTGTTGCGCGCCACGCCGTTCACGCTGGTGAAACTGCCGCCGATGATGATCTTGCCCGTACTTTGCACGGCGATGGAGTAAACATTGCCGTTGACATTCGGGTCGAAACCGTCGGCTCCACCCTGCGCCAGCGCCGCGCCGGCAAACAGCGCCAGCGCGCACAGCGCCAGTAATAAAGCTTGCGCGCGGCGCGCAAAACAGGTGAAATCAAAATAAGTAGTTCCAGATTTGGGGTTAAACATTGGTTCTCCTTCTTCCATCGTTCTTGTCCGTGTCGGGCGGCAACGCTCCGGCCAGCGCCAATTCACGAGCGGCTTTTCGCAAGTCCCGCAGCGTCGGCGCACTGGCGCGTTCGTGTCGTTCCTGTTCCGCCGCAACACCCTCCTTTGTTTCCGTTTTTCTGTCCGACTGGCCGGTCATTTGCCCTC
>CAZRXE010001397.1:0-2862 GCA_964603695.1 uncultured Heliomicrobium sp. | reverse complement strand
CGCTCCAACTGGACTTGGGACGAACAAGCCGGCTCGTTTTACTGGCATCGTTTTTTCAGCCATCAGCCGGATTTGAATTACGACAATCCGGCGGTGCAACAAGCCATGCTGGACGTGGTCAAATTCTGGCTGGATTTGGGCGTGGATGGTTTCCGCATTGACGCCGTGCCGTACCTGTACGAACGCGAAGGCACGAATTGCGAGAACCTGCCGGAAACGCATGCTTTTTTGAAAAAGCTGCGCGCCTTCGTGGACGCCAATTACAAAGAGCGGCTGTTGCTGGCCGAAGCCAATCAATGGCCGGCGGAAGTGATTGATTATTTCGGTGACGGCGACGAATGCCAGATGTGTTACCACTTCCCGGTCATGCCGCGCTTGTACATCGCCATGCATCTGGAAGACCGCACGCCGGTGGTTGAAATCCTGCGGCGCACGCCGGCCATTCCGCCTGCGTCGCAGTGGGGATTGTTCCTGCGCAACCACGACGAACTGACGCTGGAAATGGTGACGGAAAAAGAGCGCGAATATCTTTATCAAGAGTACGCGCCGAATCCGCGCATGAGGCTGAACGTAGGCATTCGCCGTCGCCTGGCACCGCTGATGGACAACGGGCGCAGACGGTTGGAGCTGATGCACGCGCTGTTGTTCAGTTTGCCGGGCAGTCCGTTTTTGTATTACGGCGACGAAATCGGCATAGGCGACAACATTTACCTCAACGACCGTGACGGAGTGCGCACGCCTATGCAATGGTCGGCGGATCGCAACGGCGGGTTTTCGCGCGCGGAATTCGCACAGCTTTACTTTCCGCCGATTATGGATCCGGTTTACGGCTTTCAATCCGTCAACGTCGAAGCTCAGCAGCGCACGGCGACTTCGCTCTTGCAATGGGTGCGCGGCATGATCGCCCTGCGACAACGGCATAAGGTCTTTGGCCGGGGCGAAATTGAATTCCTGGAACCGGAGAACAAAAAGATTCTGGTCTTCATTCGTTGCCACGATTCGGAAACGGTCTTGTGCGCTTACAACCTGTCGCGCTCTTCGCAAGCGGTGGCTCTGGATTTGTCCGGCTACGAAGGGTTGACGCCGATGGATATGCAATACCGCGTGGCGTTCCCGCCCATTACCACGCAGCCTTATCAACTGACCTTCAACGAACACGGTTTTTATTGGCTGTTGCTGGCAAAATATAGACATCAAGAAAAAGAACTGTAGCGCAACCACGCCGAGGTTGCGTCGGTGTTGACTGAAGATTTGTCGGCAAGAAAGGGTTTGGCAAACCAGCAACGCAACCTCGGCGAGGTTGCGCTGCCGTTGTCGCGAGAATTCTTTTTCTTGAACGCCATAGTTTGGCCGGAGCGCGGACGGTTAATCACTTGTTTTCACCCAGCAGCGCAACACTTCAGCCACGCTCCAGGCTTGTGCCGCGCAACCGCGCGGCGTGTAGGGCGTTTCGGCGTCGAAGATTTCGCTGATCGAACCGACGCAGGCTTCGTCAAGATGGGACGCAAAGCCTTCCAGCAAAGTTCGTCCGGCGGGTGCGCCTTCAGGATAAACGCGCAACCAGGCGTCAATAAACGGGCCTATCAGCCAGCCCCAGACAGTGCCTTGATGATAAGCCGCGTCGCGCGAACGCAGGTCGCCGTCATAGCGCGGCTTGTAATCCGTGTGACCGGGAGCGAGCGAACGCAGGCCGACCGGCGTCAACAATCGTTCGCGCACCACGTCCAACACCGGTTGCCAGCGTTCGTGATTCAACACCGGATGCGCCAGCGAAAAGGACAGAATTTGATTTGGACGGCAAGCGGCGTCATCGCCCGTTTCGCCGTCAATCACGTCGTAAAGGTAATTGCCTTCGGCATACCAGAAGCGTTCGTTGAACGAGCGGCGGGCGTGTTCGGCGCGGTCGGAAATTTGTTGCGCGGCTTGGGTGTCGCCTTCTTCGTTGAGCCAGATTTCCAGCAGGCGCAGCGCGTTGTACCACAGGGCGTTGATTTCGACGGCTTTGCCGCGACGCGGCGTGACCACCCAGTCGTCCACCTTCGCGTCCATCCAGGTCAGTTGGTAGCCCTGCTCGCCTTGCTTCAGCAAACCGTCGCGAGCGTCCACGCCGATGCCGAAGCGCGTGCCTTTCAAGTGAAAGCTGACAATGCGTTGCAGCACGGGCAGGACTTCGCGCAGCGTTTCGCGGTCGCCAGTGGTTTGGACGTAACGATCCAGCGCGTGAAAGAACCAGAGCGTAGCATCAGCCGTGTGATACAAGCCTTCGCGCTCGCCTTCTGGAAACATATTTGGAATCAAACCGTCGTGCACGTAATGCGCGAAGGTGCGCAGAATCCAGCCCGCTTCAGCAAAGCGTCCGGTGGAAAGCGTCAAACCTTCGAGCGAAATCATCGTGTCGCGGCCCCAATCTGTGAACCAGTGATAGCCGGCGATGACCGTGCGGACTTCGTCGCCGGCGGCGCGCGCGCGCGTTGCCTCTTCCAATCTGCCCGCCGGAGTGATGACGAATTGATCCGCCGCCAAAGTGAGTTCCGCGCCCAAGCCTTCGCGCGCGGCGGGCGCGGCGGCCAACAGCAAACGAGTGCGGCGAAGTCCTTCGGCTTTCAGCGCCTCGGCGGGCGCAAGCGCTTGTATGGTCGCCCAATCCTCTGTCGAAGCGATCAAAGTGGTGTCCTTGTTCGGCGAAAGTTCGGCGGAAAAATAGCCCGGACTCCACAGCAGTCCGGGCGAATCGTAGCCGCGCCGGGCTTCTACGTGATAAAAAATGTCTTTCAACAAACCGCGATCCAAGACCAGCGCAGGTTGCTCGCCGTCCAGCCACAACTTCAGCGCGGGCGGCGTAATCTTCGCGCCGTCGCCATG
>CAZRXE010001396.1:0-2289 GCA_964603695.1 uncultured Heliomicrobium sp. | reverse complement strand
GTCGTTGTCGAAATCGCCGACCACAACCGCCGCTGCCCCATCGCCTACGCCGATGTTGGCCGGTCCGGCAAAGCTACCCAAGCCGTTGCCCAAGCACACTGAGGCATTGTCCGAAAAGTTGTTCGCGGTAACGAAGTCCAGGTTGCCGTCGCCATTGAAATCTCCCAACGCGACGCTGTAGCCGGACGAGCCGATGCTGACGTTGTTTGTGCCGCTGAAATTACCCGCGCCGTCGCCCAACCGGATCGAAACAGAAATGCTGCAAGCGGCGGCAAAATCCTGATTGCCATCGCCGTTGAAATCCCCAATCGCGACCCATTCCGGAATATTGGCGGTACTGACTGTCGCGCCATTGGTGAACCCGCCCGCGCCATCGCCAAGGCGAATGGAGACGGTCGCGCTGCTTCTGTTGGCGATAGCCAAATCCTGCTTGCCGTCGTTGTTGAAATTGCCCACTGCGGTGAAGTCGGCATTCGCCCCCGCGCTGAAGCCGGTTCCGGTGGTGAACAGTGGCGGCGTCGTACAGGCTGTGCCGTCCTGCACCGTCAGCGTGAAAGTCTTACTGGCCGAACCGGCAGGGCGAGAGGATGTGAGCGTGACGGTGTATGTGCCCGCCGGATGCGCGTTGACAACTTTGACCACGCCCGTGGCTGGGTCGGCGTAAAACGTGCCTTTGAAACCGGAGGAAGCCTTGACCTGGATGCTGGTGGCATTGGTCGGCGCGGCACTGGGCGTGACGGTCGCCTGGCCGCTGAGGTTGACAGTCGTTGCCGAGTAATTCCCCAGTACCGGCACAATGCCGACGAATGTGGATTCATACGCGCCCATATCCACCACGCTTTGCTGGATGCGCGCGTTGCCCGCCAGGTCTGTCGTGACGCCGACAGGGATCAGCGAATTGTTGCCGGAGCCGACGGCGTCGCTGGCACTGGTCAGCGTGAAGTCAGGGTTTAGCGCCGGATCGCTTGTCAAATTGCCGTTCACTAAGTGGGTGATGCCGCAGCCGCCGCCTTTAACCAAAGTGTTTTTCACGTCCTGGCCGCCGCCGCTATCGCAATTGCCGCCGCCGCCGGAATTGTCGGCGATGATGGAGTTATACAGGATCATTGTGCCGCCGTTGTTATCCACTCCGGCGGCATAAGCACCATTGCTGGCGCTATTGCCGACCACTGTGCTGTTATAAATATTTATGGTGGCGCCATTGTTGAAAAGTCCCCCGCCGGGACCCGAATTCCCGGTCACAAGCGTGTTCACCAGTGTGAGGTTTCCCCCGTGTCCAGACCAGATGCCTGCGGATACGCTGTTTGAGGTGTTGTTGCGGATAATGCTGTTGCTGACCACAACGGTGGCGGTGCTGGTCTTGATGCCGCCGCCATAGTCCGCGTTACCATTCGTGAGTTCCACATTATTCACATTCACCGTGCCGCCCGCGCTATCGATGCTAAGCGCGCCGCCGAAGGTTCCCCCAACCCCATTCGTGGCTTTTAGATTCTGGATGGTGACGGAAATGCCGTCCGCCTGAATCGAATTCAGGCTGCGATAGAGGTTGTTGCCGCTGATGATGGTGTTGGCCATGCCGTTGCCGTTGATCGTCAAACTGCCGGTGATGTCGGGCAGATTGCCGGTCAACGTGATGGTGCCGTTGACGCTGAAATTAATCGTATCGGCTCCGCCCGCCGCATTGGCTTGCGTGATGCAATAGCGCAGCGTGCCGGACGTGCCCGATCCCGTGTTGGTGTCGGCCAGACTGTTGACTGTGTATGTGGCAAAGGGCGCAGCCGTCGAATTAAACGCTCTCGGCTTAAACGCTTTCGGCGCGATCTGCTTGAGCAGTTTTCCGGCGCGACTTTGTTCGGTAATGCCGAATTTGCTCAAAGCATCGGCACTGACTCCGCGCAGGGCGAACGTAGCCATTATTACCAGCAACAGGCTGGCGAAAAAAATGGTGATTGTGCGCGCCGAACGGTGGCGAGTGATTTTGGGCAGGTCAATCAGGGGTGATTTCATTTCGGGTTCCTTTCAGGTTCAAAGAACGGGTTTTCAGTGTCCGTGATGGATTATCGCGCGGAGTTCGAGCAGGTTTTCCTTGTTAATGAAGCCGCAGGCTCCGTTGGCGAACGCGCGTTCGCGCAATGCTTCGTCGTTGTATTTGGTGACAATCAGGACGCGGGCTTCGGGGTGAGCAGCGCAGAGCTGCCGGGTGGCGTTAAGACCATCCAAACCGGGCATTTCAAAATCCATCAATACCCAGTCGGTTGCGCCAAAATGGAGTCGTTCGTAAACGGCCAG
>CAZRXE010001395.1:0-4239 GCA_964603695.1 uncultured Heliomicrobium sp. | reverse complement strand
TAGCGACAGGCGTTGAGTTGAACATCTTCGAGGCCGCCGCGACCGGCCAGACCGAACGTGTTCGCGCCCTGTTGAAGAAAGACTCCGCGCTAGCCAACGCTTTTGCGCCAGACGGATTTTTCCCGCTCGGACTGGCAGTATTTTTCGGCCACAAGGACGTCTTCGATGCAGTACTCGCCGCCGGGGCGGACGTGAACGCAACGACGCGGGAGTCCATGAAAATCACGGCGCTGCATTCCGCCGTGGCCGCCAAACAATTCGAGATGGCGAGTGAGTTGATCAAACGCGGAGCGAACGTAAATCCAAGTCAGGCGGAAAAAGGCATCCGACCTTTGCACGAAGCCGCCGCCGGCGGCGAGATTGAATTCGCCAGACTGTTGCTGGAACACGGCGCGGAACTCAACGCCAAAACCCTGGACGGCAAAACGCCGCTCGCTTTTGCAGTGTCCGCCGGCCAAACCAAAATGGCGGAGTTTTTGCGCCAGCGAGGTGCGCAATGAACCCACAGGCCGCCCTGCCGCGTTCCTGGCCGCTGCTGTTTCCGCTGACCTTTCTGGTTCACATCGCGGAAGAATATTGGTGCGGCGGCGGCTTTTATAACTGGGCGCGTGTGCTGGGCATGAAGATGGACGGGACACGATTCCTGCAAATCAATGCCGCCGCCTGGATGATGATGCTGTTGCTGAGTTCGCTGGCAGTGTTTTTCGCGAGATTTCGGTGGGTGATGCTTTCAATCGCGGCGGCGGCGTCGCTCAATGGTTCGGCGCATGTCGCGGCAAGCGTCGTGACGGCTTCGTACTCTCCCGGATTGCTGTCGGGTTTGCTGTTATGGGTTCCGCTGGGCGCTTATACGTTGTGGCGCGCGCGGGTCGAAACAAGCAAGCGCGTTTTTTGGGGCGCGGTCGTTTGGGGACTGGCACTGCACGCGCTGGTGACTTTCGCCGCACGGCTCGGATAAGCCGGAATCCGGTCTGGTTTTGAAATTTTGAATTGTAAAACGCCGCGCGCGCGGGCTTGAGCCGGAACCGGCTTCGGCTGATATAATCCCGCCGCTATGTCAGACAACTTTTATTTGTCGCCGGACGATGAACCCAACGGTTCACGTCACAGTTCAGCCGGATCAACCTGGCAGGAAAAGCTCACGGACTTACGATTTCGCATCGAGGATTTTTTTCGCTCGACGAGCTTCACTTCCGTGGTCGCGTTGGCCGTGGTGGCCGGGCTGATGACCGGAGTCGCCTTTGCCTGTCAGACCAGCGTCAGCGCCTTCGCCGACGACGTGGACGGTCTGTCGGAATACCGCCCGCCCGAAGTCACCAAGGTTTATGCTGACGACGCCAAAACAGTGATCGGCGAACTGTCGCTGGAACGCCGCATTCCGCTGGAATACAACCAGATTCCGCAGCAGATGAAACAGGCGTTGATGGCCATCGAGGACGTTCGCTTCTATGACCACGTAGGCATTGATCCGATTCGATTGGCAGGCGCGGTGGTGCAAGGACTGATGCGTCAGCAGCGCGCGCGCGGCACTTCGACGCTGACACAGCAACTTTCCCGCATTCTCTTCCTCAACCGCGAAGTCAGTTACGGACGCAAACTCAACGAAGCCATTTACGCCTTGCAGATCGAGCGCGTTTACACCAAAGAGCAAATCCTGACGATGTACTGCAATCAGATTTTCCTCGGCGGCGGCGCTTACGGTTTCGAGGCAGCGGCGAATTATTATTTCAGCAAACACCTTGGCGAACTGTCGGTGGAACAATACGCGCTATTGGCCGCGCTTCCGAAAAGCCCTATTCAGTTTTCGCCCATCACCCGCGAAAAGCGAGCCAAAGAGCGACGCAACCTGGTGCTGCAAGCGATGGCCGACGCCGGCTTTATCTCCGACGGCGAAGCTGAAACAGCCAAGGCCAAACCGCTGGGCTTGAAGGTGGACGATCAACGCGGCAAGGACGACCGCTCACCTTATGCCTATTTCATCGAAGAAGTCCGGCAGGAACTGCAAAAGATTCTGGTCGAAAAACACGCCCAGGACGCGATGGACGTTTATCGCACGGGACTGAGCGTTTACACCACGATTGATGCACAGGCGCAGCAATGGGCCGTCAACGCCGTTCGCAAAGGCGCGCGGATGTACGAGAAGCGCCACGGCTGGCGAATCAAATTCGAGAACGTGATCGAAAAAGAAAATGCCGATTTGGAAAACTACCAAAACTCTTCCTGGCTCGGCGTGCCGCAAGTCGGCGAAATCAGCACCGGCTTGATTAAGGAAGTCAGCGACAAAGGCACGAAGGTTTCGTTCGGCAATTACTCCGCCGTTATCACCGCCGCCGACACCGAACTTCTGAGCCGTCCGCCATCGAAGCTTTTCAAACGCGGCGATCTGGCGCAGTTCAAAATCGAAGCCGTGGATTCGGCCACACATACGTTGAAAGTCAAACTCGATCCAGAACCCGACGTGCAGGCGGCGCTGGTGATGATCGAATCTAAAACCGGCGAGATCAAAGCGATGGTCGGCGGTTACAACTTCGCTACCAGCAAATTCAATCACGCCACGCAGGCCGAACGGCAAACCGGCTCCGCGTTCAAACCCTTCATTTACGCGGCGGCGTTGGAACAAGGCTTGAAGCCGGACGATATCGTGGACGATTCGCCTTTTCAGCGCGGCAATTGGGAACCGCACAATTACGACAACACCTTTCAGGGTGCGATGCCTATTCGCAAAGCCTTCGCTTTCTCGCGAAACATTCCGGCAGTCCGCGTGCTGGATGAAATCGGCGTCAGAAACGCAATGGACTTGGTCAAACGAATCGGCCTGCCAAAAGCGATGGCCCCTTATCTGCCGTCGGCGTTGGGAGCAACCGAAGAGCCGTTGCTCTCGATGGTCTCGGCCTATTCCACCTTCCCGAACAGCGGCATCCGAGTCGAACCGGTGCGCATTCGCATGGTCAAAGACCGAGACGGCAATGTGCTGGATCAAGCCGATCCGAAAAAATTCAAAGTCACCAGCGAATATGTGGCCGCGCAAATGGTGGATTTGATGCGCGGCGTGGTCACAGGCGGAACGGCAACCGCAGCCAACAGTTTGGGCTATCCGCTGGCGGGCAAAACCGGCACCGTCAATGACTTCACGGACGCCTGGTTCATAGGCTACTCGCCCGTCGTCACCTGCGGCGTCTGGATCGGGTATAGCGACCGCAAAAAACCGCTCGGTCAGGGCGAAGCCGGCGGAACGGCCGCGCTGCCCTTTTGGGTGGACTTCATGCGCGATTACCTGAAAGACAAACCCAAGGAAAAATTCCCCGCTATTCCCGAAGTCCCGGATGAGCTGCGTCCGATCCAAGCCGCACGTGCGCGCGAACACGCTGCGGAATTGGCCAAAATCGCTGCGCGCGATGGCGATTTACTGCCCGGCTCGATGGAACCGAATCTGGATCCGCTGGGCGATCCTGATCGTCCTCCGATCAAACCAGAACCCATTAGCAATAAATCTCCATTGCCGCCGGCCACGCGAGATCGAATTTACGATGAGCCGCGCACTACGGCGCGCCCCGAACCCAATCCAAAAATTCTGCGCCCGCCCGCCGAATCCAAACCTTCGAAACAGGAAGAATCGGAAAGAAAAGGCAAGAAGGGGAAGGTCAGTAAAGACCCGTAAGGGGTTAAAGAGGCGGAAAATGACAGAGGCTCGCGGAAATGAAAATTTTCCGCGCAGCCTCTTTGTTTTCGGGCGCACCAAACCCAAAAAATGCAGTGGCCGTTACCACTGACTGCCTTCGGTCAGTACGACTTCATATTCATTCGAGATTTTGTCATTGCACCACAATTGCACTTTTGTCGGACCGACCGGCAATCCGGGCGGAATCGGAAGATTGACCTGAAGCTGTTCGGTATTCGTGCTGCCGCCCCATAAACCCACATAAACCGGGCCGATACCGTAGCCGCCGACTTCAACGCGGACGTTTTTGCGATTGGCGTCCGCCGGCAAACCTTCGACGGAAAGCGCCAGCATGGCGCGTCTGCCGCGACGCGGAAAGTTTTTGTCGTAAGTAACGGCGTTGATCGCATCCACGAGTTTCAACGACGGAGTCGCTTCCGTGGGTTTGTCGTCCCAGTGGCGGAAAGCTTTGACAACGACGCGCGTTGGTTCGCGCCGCAGCACTTCGCAGCGAGCAAAGCCCGCCGCGCGAACCATGCGAACCACGCATTCAACGTTCGGTCCCCACCAGTTGTCGTATT
>CAZRXE010001394.1:0-12321 GCA_964603695.1 uncultured Heliomicrobium sp. | reverse complement strand
CGTGGAAGAAGCCGTGCGCCGCATCATTCCCGAAGACCTGAAACGGCTGGAAACCCTGGGCAAGATCGGGCGCGCCACGGAAACGCTGGAATACATTCCGGCGGAAATAAATTGTCTATCCGAAGAATTGATGGAAGTGCTGGGGCGCGTCAGCAATCTTTCTTACGCGGCTCAGGATTATCGTTACGCTGAAACTACAGTCGAACGGCTGGAGGTGCTGCAAAAATTTCAAGAAAAGGTCGCGGAATTCAGCGAGCGATTGAAAACAACGCAACCGTCGGTGGCCACGCTGTTTCAGCCTATCGCCACGCGCTGGCTGGAAATCGCCAAAGCGGCGGAAGCCATCTGCCGACTGCAAAAAGAACGATTGCGAGCGCCGGCGCGTGAGTAACCGGCGCTCCTGTTTTTTTTCAAACGGTCGCTCAGGGCAAAAAGAATTGCAGCGTGCGAATGATGTTTTCGCCCATGATCTTTCGGATTTCCGCTTCATTGAATCCTGCCTGCAACAGCGCATCGGTAATCAAGACCATGCCAGTGGCGTCGAAGGGCGCATCAATTGCGCCGTCGAAATCCGAACCGAGCGCGACGTGGTCAATACCGATCAAATCCACGGTGTAGCGGATCGCTTTGGCAATCGCCGCCGCGTCGCGTCCGCAGGTGGCTGTTTCCCAAAAGCCTATGCCGACCACACCACCGGCCACGGCAATGCCTTTCAATTGGTCATCGCTCAGGTTGCGTGCGTTGTTGCAAATGCCTTTGACGCCGGTGTGCGAAACGATGACCGGGCGCGAAGCCACTTTCAGCACATCTTCAATCACTTTCGGCGAAGCGTGCGCCAGATCAATCAGGACGCTTTTTTCCTGCATCTTTTCAACCAGCTTTTTGCCGGCTTCGGTCAATCCGCCTTTGGCCACGCCGTGCGCCGAACCGCCCATTTCGTTGTCGAAAAAATGCGCGATGCCGATCATCCGAAAACCTGCGTTGTAAAGCCGGTCGAGGTTGTTCACATCGCCGCCGAGCGCGTGCGCGCCTTCGATGCCAAGAAAACCGCCGACCACTTCCTTGTCGGCTTTGCGGCGTTCCAGGAACTTCATCACGTCGTCTTTGGATTTCAGCAGCATGAATTTGCCGCCGGATTTGTCCGCCGCTTCGTGCAGGCGTTGGGCTTGGTACAACGCGCGCTCGGTCAGATTAGACCAAGCCGCCATCGGCCAGCGTTCGGCCAGAGCCAACAGGCTGATGTTGTCCGTGTCGCCACTGTTGCTGTCAATGTTCATATTGCGCGGCGTTTTGGTGACCACCGTGAAGGCTTGCACGGCGACATTGCCTTCGCGCAAACGCGGCAGGTCAACGTGTCCCCAACTTCCTTTCGTAAGCAAGTCGCGGTTCCACAGCAAGGTGTCGGCGTGCAGATCGGCGACGTAGAGCCGCTGATGCAGTTCCTGCGCTTCTTTGGAAGCCGTGTAAGGCGGCGCGGCAAGCGTCTTGTTCATGCTTTTGCCGACTTGCGAGGGAACGATGCCGAAGAAAACGACGACGGCAAGGACCAGCAAAATCGCCAGCCCAATCAAAACTTTTTTCATGATGAGTGAAGCCTCCGGTGAGTTGATGAACGGGTGAAGAATCGAGCGCGCAAAATATCACCCCGCCGCGCAAACGACAAAATGTCCGGTCTGACGCGCGCTCCCGAACAAACGCTTCCGCCTCGAACTTTCTTTTCTCGGTGACAACCAATTGCGCCCCTCTTGAAATCGAAGGCTCGCCAACCATCCGGTTGTTCCGAGAAATCCGAAAAACATTTTCCTGAAGCTTGAAAGGTGAATTTATGAAGTTTGATCGAATGATTCGTGAAGGTCGTTTTCTACGGCTGCCGCTGCTGGCGGCTTTGCTGTTCGGACTGAGCTACTCACTGTTTATTTTTTCCCGGCCAACGTTGACAAGCACATCTGCCAAAACGGTTGCGCCCTCGGCGCTAAATGCCGACTTCGGCAAACTGCCGCTTTATTTCGTCGAAAATCGCGGGCAAGCCGATGAGCGCGTGACCTTTTACATCCAAGGCAAGAACAAAACCGTTTACTTCACGCCCGATGGCGTGACTTTTAGTTTGAGCGGCAAGTCCGGCGCGACGGCGCGTCACACCGTCAAGCTGGATTTCGTCGGCGCAAATCCCAACGTTCTCCCCATCGGCATGGAGCAATCCGAAGCCGTCTTCAGCCACTTCGGCGGCGGACAAAAACAATGGAAAAGCGGGCTGAAAACTTACTCCAAGATCGTTTACCCGAATCTGTGGCCGGGGATTGATCTGGTTTATGCCGGAACGGTCAACCGGATGAAGTACAGCTTCGTCGTCAAACCCGGCGCTGATCCGAAGCAAATCAAACTCGCCTATCGCGGCGCGGAAGCCGTTCGCATCAATGCCGAGGGCGAATTGGAAATCGCCACGCCGGTCGAAAGCTTCAAAGATGACAGCCCCGTTTCGCATCAGAACGTAAACGGACAACAAACCGAAATCACAACTGCCTTCCGCCTGGAAAACCAATCCGCAATCCGCAATTCGCAATCCGCAATCGAATACGGCTTCACGCTCGGCGACTACGACCGCAACCGCGAATTGGTGATTGATCCGACGGTGTTGATTTATTGCGGCTACATCGGCGGCAGCGGCGGCGGCACGGACAACGAAGCGGCGGCCAACATCGCCGTGGACGGCAGCGGCAATGTTTATATCGTCGGCCACACGGATTCGTCGCCAAACACCTTTCCAATCGCCGCCGGCCCTGACACAACGCCCAACGGCGGCGTGGATGCTTTCGTCGCGAAGGTGAACGCTTCGGGATCGGCGTTGATTTACTGCGGCTACATCGGCGGCAACAAGGCGGATTTCGGCGTCGGCATCGCCGTGGACGGCAGCGGCAATGCCTACATCTCCGGCTACACTGCGTCCGACCAAACTTCTTTCCCTGTGCTGAACGGCCCCGACCTGACTTTCAACGGCGGCGATGAAGATGTCTTTGTCGCCAAAATCAATGCGGCTGGAACGGCGCTGCATTATTGCGGCTATATCGGCGGCGACGGGCAGGACACCATGCCGAACTTGGGCAACACCATCGCCGTGGACGCGGCAGGCAATGCCTACGTCACCGGCACGACCGAATCCACCGAAACGACTTTTCCGAACGGCAGCGGTTTCGACGCATTGCCTGGCTTCGATCAAACCTTCAATGGCTTTTTCGATGCCTTCGTCGTCAGAGTCAGCGCAACCGGCCTGGTGTTGAACTACGCCAGTTATCTGGGCGGCGTCAGTTACGACGAAGGCGCGGCGATTGCGGTTGACGGCTCCGGCAATGCGTATCTAACCGGCAATACGCAATCGGACGAAGGCAGCTTCCCCGTCGCGGGCGGACTGGATTTGACTTACAACGGCGGTGTCAGTGACGCCTTTGTCGCCGAACTGAATGCGGCAGGCACGGGGCGCGTTTATTGCGGCTACGTTGGCGGGGGCAGTCTGGATGCGGGCAGCGGCATCAAGGTGGACGCCGGCGGCAACGCTTACGTCACCGGCAAAACGACTTCAGATCAAACGACCTTTCCCGACGGCGACGGCTTCGGTGCATTGCCGGGCGCTGACAATACTCAGAATGGCAACGCCGACGCCTTCGTCGTCAAAGTCGCAGCTCTGGGCACGGGCTTGTCTTACGCCACTTACATCGGCGGCAACGACAACGACGCCGGCAGCGGCTTGGCGCTCGACGCAAGCAACAACGCTTATGTCACCGGTGCGACCAACTCAACGCAAAGCAGCTTTCCCGATGGCGACGGCTTCGGCGCGGTTCCCGGCTTCGACCAAACGCACAACGGTTTGTCTGATGCCTTTGTCGTTAAACTCAGCGCGGCGGGCACGGCATTCACTTACGCGACTTACCTGGGCGGCAGCGGCAATGAAAACCTGACGGGCGGCAGCATCGCCGTGGACGGCGGCGGCAATACCTATCTGACAGGCAATACCAATTCCGATCAATCTTCATTTCCGGTCAACGTCGGCCCCGACCTGACTTACAACCAGGGCGTGCAGGACGGCTTCGCGACCAAACTCAACGCTACTGGAACGGCGCTGATTTACAGCGGCTACATCGGCGGCAAAGGCGCTGGCGACGATCTAGCGGGCGGCATCGCCGTGGACACTGCGGGCAATGCTTATGTCACCGGGCAAACGCAATCCAATCAATTGAACTTCCCCGTTGCTGCCGGCCCTGATCTGAGCTTCAACGGCGACACCGATGCTTTCGTCGCCAAAATCAACGCGGCCGGCACGGAGCTGATTTATCTGGGTTACATCGGCGGCAGTGCGGCCGATGTCGGAACCGGTATCACAGTAGACAGCGCGGGCAATGCTTATGTCACCGGCGGCACGGATTCGGATCAAACGAGCTTCCCGGTTGTAGGTGGGCCGGACTTGACCTTCAACGGTTCGGGCGATGCCTTCGTCGCCAAATTGAACGCGAGCGGTTCGGCGCTGATTTATTGCGGTTATGTCGGCGGCGACGACGCCGAACGCGGCAACGCCATTGCGATTGACGCCCTCGGCAATGCGTATATCACCGGGCAGACCTTTTCCGCCGAAGCCACCTTCCCGGACGGCGACGGTTTCGGCGCGCTGCCCGGCTTCGATCAAACATTCAATGACGCCAACTTCAGCAGCGATGCCTTCATCGTCAAAATCAACGCGGCGGGTTCGGCGCTCGGCTACGCCAGTTATCTGGGCGGCGACAAATTCGACGCCGGAACGAGTCTGGCGGTGGAACCGGGCGGCATCGCTTATGTCGCCGGGCAGACCTCTTCCGCGCAAACCAGCTTCCCCGGCGGCGCGGGCTTCGGCGCGGTGCCGGGTTTCGATCAAACCTACAACGGCGGCTTTGAGGACGGCTTCCTCGTTAAACTGAATGCGGCGGGAACGACGCTCGGTTATGCCACTTACCTCGGCGGAGACGATGACGATTTTATTGCCGGCGTGGCGATTGACGGCGCGGGCAATGCTTACGTCACCGGCGGCACGAATTCAGCCACGGCGAGCTTTCCAGTACTCGCCGGGCCTGGCTTGACGCGCGGCGCTGGATTCGACGCCTTCGTCGCCAAGTTCAACGCGGCGGGAACAGCCTTGAATTATTGCGGCTACATCGGCGGCAACGGCAACGACGCCGGACGCAGCATTGCCGTGGGCGTTTCGGGCAATGCCTACATCGTCGGCGAAACCACTTCGACAGAGGCTGGTTTTCCCGAAACGGACGGCCCGGATTTGAGCTTCAACGGCGGCAGCGATTTGTTCGCGGCCAAACTCAATCCGGCGGGAACGGCCTTGAATTACTGCGGCTACATCGGCGGCAGCGGCAATGAATTCGCCGCCGCCGGCAACGGCATTGCGCTGGACGCGGGCGGCAACGCCTACATTTACGGCAACACCTATTCCTCGCCGGCGACGTTACCGGTAACAGGTGGCCCTTCGCTCAGTTACAGCGGCGGCGTTGACACCTTCATCGCCAAAATCGGCGAATCCAACGGCTGCCCCGGCATAGCCATCAATCCATCCACGCTGCCCGCAGGGACTTCCGGCTTACCTTATACCCAACAACTGACGGCGAGCGGCGGCAGCGCGCCTTACCTGTTCGCGGTCAGCGCGGGCAGTCTGCCCGCCGGCTTGAATCTGTTCACCGATGGCCTGCTGGCTGGCACGCCGACCGCATTCGGCACGTTCAATTTCACAGTGACGGCGACCGCCGCGAACAGTTGCGCCGGCGCGCAAAACTATTCGCTGGTCATCAATCCGCCGTGCGGAACGCTTTCCATTGATCCGCCTTTTATCCCAACGGGTATGGTCGGCACGACGTACAACCAACCCTTGACCGGCAGCGGCGGCACCGCGCCGTATAGCTTCACGGTCATTTCAGGCGTTCTGCCTTCGGGCGTCAGTCTGAACTCAAACGGCGTATTGACGGGCACGCCGCAATTTTCCGGCCCGTTCACCTTCACCGTCAGAGTCATGGACGCCAATGGCTGCCAGGGCACGCGCACGTATTTCCTGAGCGTCTCCGGCGGGGGCTTGCAGTTTTATCCGCTGGCTCATCCTGTGCGCTTGCTGGAAACGCGCGCAGGCTTGACCGGCTGTTTCGCACCAGGCGCGCCGATTGCAGGCGGGACTTCGCGAACGCAGAACGCGCGCGTCACATGCGACGGGCTGACCATTCCGCCCAATGCCGCAGCCATCACAGGCAATATCACCTCTGTGCAATCCGGCGGCGGATTCCTGACGCTCTATCCCAGCGACGCCGCGCAACCGCTGGTCGCCAATTCAAACTACGACCCGAACGAAGTCATCAACAACGTCTTCACCGTCGGCTTGGGCACAACAGGACCGGATGCCGGCGCGTTCAAAATCTTCGCGCTGAACACCACACACGTCGTTGTGGACGTGACAGGTTATTACGCGCCGCCAAGCGACACCGGCCTCTACTTCCATCCCTTGCCTAAGCCGATTCGCTTGCTGGAAACGCGCGCCGGTCTGACGGGCTGTTTCGCGCCGGGCGCGCCCATCGCGGCCAATACGGATACGCCGCAACCGGCACGAGTGATTTGCGACGGCGTGACCATCCCGTTTGAAGCCCTGGCCATCGTCGGCAACGCCACCACCGTTGGCCCGCAAAGCGGAGGCTTTTTGACCTTGTTCCCGGCGAACGCCACGCGCCCGCTGGCGGCCAGCTCCAACTACGGAACGAATCAAATCGTCAACGGCCCGTTCACCGTAGGCCTGTCGGCGGAAGGCGAGTTCAACATCTACTCTTCGGCTGGAACGGACTTGGTGGTGGATGTGCTGGGCTATTACAGCCCGGAGGTGAAGGACGTTAACGGCACGGGCTTGCTCTTTACGCCGCTCACGAAACCCGTGCGCTTGCTGGATACGCGCGCCGGTTTGACTGGCTGCTTCACGCCGGGCGCGCCCATCGCCGGCGACACCGAACGCACGCAACTCGCGCTCGGCACTTGCAACGGCGAAACCGTTCCCGCGTCGGCGTTGGCCGTGGTCGGCAACGCCACCGTGGTCAATGCCAACGGCGGCTTTCTGACCTTGTGGCCAAGCAACGCGGATCGCCCGACCGTGGCCACGTCGAATTTCAACGCCGGACAAATCGTCAACCGCCATTTCATAGTCGGTCTGGGTTCGGACGGCGCATTCAAGATTTACACGCGATTCACCACAGACCTAGTGATTGATCTGTCCGGGTATTTCGCGCCGTAAGTTCGGTTGGAAAGAGGCCATAAATTTCGGGGCAAGCCTGTCTCGCTTGCCCCGTTTTTCATCTGCGGCGGAAGACATCAAGAAAATCGGTTTCACGCAAAGTTGCAAAGAACTCAAATCGGCACGGCCACACCGAAAGCTGCCGCAATCGGCACAATGACCAGCGAAGTTTTGTCACCAACGCCGCCTGTCGAATGCTTGTCCACTTTGCGCAAAGCGACGTGATCGTGCGTCAGTAAGTCGCCGGAATTAAGCATCTCTTCCTCCAGCACGACAGATTCGGCTTAGGTCGGCCCGCACAGGAAGCCTGTCATCAACCAAGCGGTTATCTGGTAATCGGAAAATTCGTCGCGCGTATAGCTGCAAATCAAAAAAGCAAATTCTTCGCGCGTCAGTTACTTCTGTCGTGATCGGGTTTTGGCTCCACTTCTATCATGCCGATCCTTTCCCGGCGGTTTTCAGTCGCTCAATCAGTTCCGGCAACTCGCCAATGTGAGACAGCCGGAGAAAGTCTTTGTCCTTCAGTTCGTCTTCCGGGACGAGTTCGTGCGCCCAGGTCGTTTCGTAGTGAACATAAACGGCACGTCCGCCGATGGCGAGAACCGGCAGAATATCGGATTTCAGCGAATTGCCGACCATCACGAAGCGTTCGGGCCGGATGCGATGTTTAGCGGCGAGCTGTTGATACGTTTCAGGCGTTTTCGTCCGCACGATTTCGATTTTGCTGAAGCGGTCAGCCAAGCCGGAGCGAATGATTTTGGCTTCCTGCTCGAAAAGATCGCCTTTGGTAATCAGCATCAAATCGTAATCGGCAGAAAGTCGGGTGAGCGTTTCTTCCACACCTTCGAGCAGGACGACCGGTGCGCGAACCATTTCGCGAGTCAGTTCGATCATTTGGCCGATTTCCGCGCCGCTGATGCGGCCTTCAGTCAGTTCGATGGCGGTTTCAATCATCGAAAGCGTGAAGCCTTTGAAGCCATAGCCGTAATGCTCAATGTTGCGGACTTCGGTTTCAAACATTCGCTGTTCGATCCAGTCCGCGCTGTGATATTGCGCCAGCAAAGCGATGATCCGGCTTTGCACGTCGCGGTAGACGTTTTCGTTGTGCCAGAGCGTGTCGTCAGCATCGAATGCGATTACATCAAACATAAGTCAGCCCTTTGTTTGCTTCAGCGTTTGGCGACTTCGAGCTTGGCCAAATAAATCGAAGTGCGGCCTTCGTGCGAGCTGTAATAACTCATCCAGGCGTTGCCGCCGTGCCAAACCAAGCCCGGATAGCTGTTGTCGCCGCCGCTCGGCAGCACTATCAAATCGGTCAAATTGCCGGAAGCGACATCCAGCAAGCCGACACCGGTGCGAGTCATCTTGTCGCGGTAGAGCCTGCCGGCGGCGATCACTCTGCCATCCGGCAAGCGTAACACCGCCGGGCCGCCCAATTGCTTGCGCCACTCGCCGCCCGGCGTCAGGATTTTAGTTGTCCATTCGGCAAACGGCGCGCGCGATTGAACAACAATCGCTTCGGCGTCGCGGTCAACCGAGCGAAAGACGACGGTCAGCACGTCTTTGTCATCGAAGCTCAAGGCGGCTTCATTCATATCGGCAAAGACTTTCGAGATTTTTTCATAGTTCACGCCGTCGCGGCTGCGGGCGATGACGGCCCACATTCGCCGCGAAGCATCCCAGGAATATGCTGCGCCATACGCCGTGCCTTTGTGCCAGACGACGCGCCACAGCCAGGTCGGGCTTTCAAATCCCGTAACGCGTTCAAGCTTGCTCCATTGCTTGCCATCGGCGGAAAAACTGACGAAAGACAAAAACTCGCCACCATTGCGATCCTTTGCATCCGCCGCGCCGCAAACCAGCATCAGCCGATTTCCCGGCGCGATGGAAAATTTGGCGTCGCGCAAATCTCTGCCGGGCAAATCAAGCAAGGCGGCGGATTCCCAACCTTCGCCGTCCCGCGACATCAGCACGCGCAATTTGCCTTCGCCGTCGGCGTGGCCTTTGCCTTCGCGGAAAATGCAAAACCAGCGGTTGCGAAAACGAATCAAATCGGTGAAGGCATTGTGTTCGCCATTGTCCCAGATTTTTTTGACGGAAAGCAGCTTGAGCTTCGGCGTTTGCGCCTCGGCCGGCGGCGCAACGGCCAGGCACAAATATGCGATAAGCGGCAGGAATAAAGTTTTCATTCGGTTTTGAAAATCAGCGCAACGGCCTGTGCGGCGATTGCTTCGCCACACCCAATGGCGTCTAGGCTTTCGTTGGTTTTGGCTTTGATGTTGAGTTGGGAAATATCAATCGCCATCACTTCGGCCAGTTTCGCCTTCATTGCCGGAATGTGCGGCATCAGTTTTGGACGTTCTGCCAGAATGGTGGCGTCAACATTCACGATTTGAAATCCGCCTTCGGCCAACAAGCTGCAAACGTGGCGCAAGAAAACCATGCTGTCCGCGCCGGCCCAGCGTGGGTCTTTGTCGGAAAAGTGCGTACCGATGTCGCCAAGTCCGGCAGCGCCGAGCAAGGCGTCCGTGATGGCGTGGCTCAAACTGTCGCCGTCCGAATGGCCCAGCAGGCCTTTGTCGAAAGGAATTTCGACGCCGCCCAGAATCAGTTTGCGGCCTTCCACCAAACGGTGAATGTCGTTGCCTACGCCGATGCGATGTTGTGCGTTCATTTCTTTTGCGGAGGTTTCCAGTCAGACAGCGGACGCATCATGCCGGGCGAATTCCACTTCACGACAAAGTAAGTCGCGGGAGTGTCGCCGACGTTGCGGATGGCGTGCAGTTGATTGGACGATTGAAAAATCACGGAGCCTGCCGTGGCGCGACGGCGTTCGCCGTTGACCAGCGATTCAACCGTGCCTTCTTTGACCAGAATCAATTCCTCGTCAACATGCTTGTGCGGTTCGTGCGGTGTTTGGCCCGGATTGAGCGTGGTGATGTGACATTCCAGTTCGTCCAGTGTTGGCGTAGGCGCTTGCACCACCTGCCGCACTGCGCCGACTTTGGTCGGGCGAGATTCCATCTTGATCCAATCGAAAACTGTGGAGGTAATTGTCGCGGGCGTTTGCGCAGGCGCTTTGGTCTGCGCGGTCAACGACGGCGTGAGCTTTACAAAGGTCAGCGTTGCGGCAACAGCGACAACGGCAACGGTCAGGTCTCTGGCGGTCAGCATCGGTTTAGACTCCTTGAAGCTGTTCAAACAGTTTTTCGGCCAAAAGCAAATCTTCCGGCGTGGTGATTTTCAGATTATTGGGTGAACCTTCGACAACGGCGACTGCCAGCCCCAAACGCTCGACCAACAGAGAGTCATCCGTGGTCAAAGCCGAAGGCAATCCGGCGGCGCGGGCTTCTTTGTTGGCGCGCATCAGCAACTCGTAACGAAAGGCTTGCGGCGTTTGCGCGCGCCAGATACGACGGCGGTCGAGCGTGCGCCGGATCAAACAATCTTCGACTTCCTTAATCGTGTCGGTCGCGGGCAGCGCCAGAATAGCCGCGCCAATCTCTGTGGCTTTGGCGATGACGGTGGAAATCTGCGCGGCGGTAACAAACGGGCGAACAGCGTCATGAACCGCGACGATTTCCGGATTCAAATCGGCGACGGCTTCCAGCGCATTCAGGATCGAATCGCTGCGTTCCGCGCCGCCGTTGACGTAAAAAATCGGCTTCACGACTTTCGCGCCCCGATGACGCACGCGGAATTCGTCCAAGCGGTCGGCGGGCAATGCCACGGCAATCGCGCCAATCTCTTCGCATTCGATAAATCGCTGCATCGTATGCAAGAGAATCGGCGCGCCGCTGATTTCCAAAAACTGTTTCGGGATTTGCCCGCCCAGACGCGATCCACTGCCAGCGGCGGGAATGATAGCGATGTTCATGGTTGGTGGTTGGCAATTGGCGGCTGGTGACTGGTGGCGAACTCGGAAATTCGACAAGCCACCAATCACCAACCACCAACTACCAGTTTATTCGATCGCTGATGAAGGCGCGGGAAGCGGCGTTGGGCGCGAAGGGCGGTCGCGGAAATCGCGCACGTCGCGGTTGTCGTTTCGGCCATCCGGGCGACTTTCGGGGCGCGTGTCGTCCACCTTGCCGAAAATCATTTTACCCGCCGTGGTTTGTAGCACGCTGGTGACGATCATATCCACGTTTTTGCCGATCAGCCGTCGCGCGTTGTCCACCACCACCATCGTGCCGTCATCCAGATACGCCACGCCCTGGTTGTATTCCTTGCCTTCTTTCAGGATGAACACCTTCATGATTTCGCCGGGCAGTACGACGGGTTTCAAGGCGTTGGCCAGTTCGTTGATGTTCAGAACTTCGACGCCGCGCAGGTGTGCGACTTTGTTCAGATTGAAATCGTTGGTGACGATGGGCGCATTGAGTTGTTTGCCGAGTTCGATCAACTTCAGATCAACTTCGCGGACGTTGGGAAAGTCCGATTCGTTGATCTGCACATCCAAATTGCTGTTTTTTTGAATGCGCTGAAGGATGTCCAGGCCGCGCCGTCCGCGATTGCGTTTGGCGGAATCGGCGGAATCGGCAATCTGTTGCAATTCGCGCAGCACGAATTGCGGAATCAATATGACGCCGCCCATAAAGCCCGCTTCGGCGATGTCCGCGACGCGCCCATCAATGATGACGCTGGTGTCCAAAATCTTATAGCTCTGTTTGGCCTGCCGGTCGCTCAGAATGCCGCCGAGCGCAGACAAATCCAGGTAATCGCCTTTGGCTGCGCCGACCAGCAATCCGACGTAGGCCATAAACAAACTCAGCGTCAGCGTCAAAAAGGATTTGAGCGGCGTATCCCAGGGTTGCGCCGTAATCAAAAAGCCCATCAAGCTGGCCCCAATAATTCCCAGAATCGAACCAATGGCCGCGCCGATCAAAGTCTTGAGCGAAGCGCGTCGGATGCGAAGTTCAAAGAAGATGATTCCGCCGGCAATCAGCGCTCCGGCCAATGCCGAAAGCAATCGCGAGCCGCCCGGCAAACCCATTTGTTTGCCGACCCATTCCGGGATCGGCTGAATCAGC
>CAZRXE010001393.1:0-3003 GCA_964603695.1 uncultured Heliomicrobium sp. | reverse complement strand
GGTTTCCCGAATTTCACCAACTTTCCCGATTACACCAAGACAATGATGATTCCGACTTCGATGGAATCCTTGATCGCACGTTTCAAAGACAAACCACTCGATTTTAAACCTGGCGAAAAATGGAATTACAGCAACTCCGGCTACGTCGCGCTCGGTTACATTGTCGAAAAAGTCGCGGGCGAGCCTTACGAAAGCTTTGTGCAAAAGAACATCTTCAACCCGTTGAAGATGGCCAACACAGGCTACGACCATCACGAAACCATTCTGAAAAACCGCGCTACCGGCTATTCGCTCGACAAAGGGCAGAAGGTCAATTCGCTGCCGATTGATATGACCATTCCGCACGGTGCGGGCGCGCTCTATTCCACGGTTGAAGACCTGTTCACCTGGAACGAAGCCCTGTTTTCCGACAAATTGCTGTCGGCCAAATCGCGCGAAGCGATGATGACGCCGGTCAAAAACGGATATGGCTACGGCATCGGGATGAGCGAGCAATTGAAGCGGAAATCGGTCAGCCACAGCGGCGGCATCAACGGCTTTTCGACCATCCTGGTGCGCTTTCCCGAAGAGAAAATCACCATCGTCGTCTTGCGCAACGCCGATTACGGCAGCCCGAATCCCGGCAAAGTCGCTTTGGATTTGGCCGCCATCGTCTTCGGCGAAAAATACGAAATCCCGCGCGCGCAAACCGAAATCAAAGTCGAACCGAAAGTGCTGGACAAATACGTCGGCGAATACGAACTGACGCCGGCGTTTAAGTTGACCATCACCAACGAAAACGGTCAGTTGATGGCGCAAGCGACCGGACAGCCGAAGTTTGAGTTGTATCCTGAATCCGAAACCAAATTCTTTTTGAAAGTCATCGAAGCCGGCGTGACCTTCGTCAAAAACGACAAAGGCGAAGTCACGCATTTGATCCTGCATCAAGGCGGCGACAAGCAGGCGAAGAAAATTAAATGAATCGCTGAGGTGACGCGGATGAACAGAAAGGATTTTCAGGAACTCGCCCGGCTCAGACTTGAAGAGGCAGAGTGTCTGCTCAATCAGGGGCATTACTCCGGCGCGTACTACTTGTGCGGTTACACAATTGAGTGTGGTTTGAAAGCCTGTATCGCCATGTTGACCAAGCGGCACGATTTTCCGGACAAGAAACGGACGCTGGATGCTTACACTCACGACCCGGAGTTTCTGGTCAACGCAGCCGGCCTGAAAACCAAACTCGATGCGGAAAAAAAGAGCGATGCCGTGTTCAGAACATTTTGGATTCTGGTGAAAGATTGGTCTGAGCAAAGTCGCTACGAAACTTATTCAGAGGCGCAAGCACGCCAACTCTTCAACGCCGTCACCGACCGACAACATGGCGTTTTTCGATGGATCAGGAAAAATTGGTAAACTGGCGTTACAGACGGTTAGATATCAAAAAGCAAGGAGGTATATGCGGTGAAATTAAATGTCGTCACGAATAATTGGCTTGAACAGGGCTGGGAATTGATTTTGGCTCTGGAAGCGGCGGGGTTTCCGCTGAAAGCCGCTTTCTGGTCGCAGGTCGGCGACAGCGAAGAATGGCGATTGTTTATCGCCTCCCGACTGGTTGAAGAAGAAGGGCCGTTGATCGCCTACGATCATATTGATTCAGCGTTGCATAAACTGAAGCCCCAGACGGGGCCGTCAATTTACAAGCTCAGCTTGTCGGACACTTCGGCTCTCGGACTGGAAAGCAGGCTGTTCAAAGAATTGAAGTCCAGAGTTCCCGAAGCCGTCAGGAAGACGGCGAAAAAGCTGAACGCCGATTTGGGAGATTTACTAACCTGGGACGATAAACTGGTTTACAAACTGGGATGACAAATAAATTTCGCTGCTCACTGATTCTTCTGTTCTTCGCGCTTGTCGTTGTGCTGGGCATCCGCGCCGGATTTGATTCGACGGGAGCGCAAACACCAAGCCGCTCCGTTTACGAAAGCCGCGCCAATCACGACCCGGACGGCATCGGCAAGTTTTACCTGGGCCGCGAAATCGCGCACGTGATGGGCCATCAAGGCGCGGATTGGCTGGAGCGCCCCGACCGCGAAGAAACCGAAAAGCCCGATGAAGTCGTCAAGCAGATGAATCTAAAACCGACCGACGTGGTGGCGGACATCGGCGCGGGGACGGGGTATTTCACCTTTCGCCTTGCGCCCGTGGTCAAACAGGGCAAAGTCCTGGCCGTGGACATCCAGCCCGAAATGCTGGCCATCATCGAAGGCCGCAAAAAACGCTTTAAGGCCGACAATGTCGAAATGATTCTGAGTACGGAGACCGACACCAAACTGCCCGCCGCGTCGGTGGATGTGGTCTTGTTCGTGGACGCTTACCACGAATTTTCCTTCCCGCGCGAAATGATGGAAAGCATTGTCCGAGGCTTGAAGCCCGGCGGTCGCGTCGTCCAGATCGAATATCGCGGCGAAGACCCCGACGTGCCCATTAAACGATTGCACAAAATGACCGTCGCCCAGGCCAAAAAAGAAATGGCCGCCGTCGGTCTGGTCTGGAAAGAGACGAAAACCTTTCTGCCCCAACAGCATTTCCTCGTCTTTGAAAAACCATCGGTACAAAACCGGGAGCGGTAACAGCCGGTTTCGATCCATCAAAACAATCAGGAGTCACCCAGCCATGCCCGAAAACAATGCCAGGACAACTGCCGAAACCCCGGTGCAGCTTTGCTACGCCTTTGCCCGCCAAACCACGCCGTTCAACTGTGTCGCCTGGTCGCCGGATGGGAAGTATGTGGCGAGCGGTTCATCGGACAAGACGGCGCGAGTGTGGGAAGCAGAAAGCGGAAAGCAGGTGAGAACGCTGGAAGGACACGCTTATGGTGTAAGGAGCGTGTCGTGGTCGGCGGATGGGAAGTATGTGGCGAGCGGTTCAGTTGACAAGTCGGCGCGAGTGTGGGAAGCGGAAAGCGGAAAGCCGGTGCGAACGCTGGAAGGGCACGCTTATGGTGTGAGGAGCGTGTCGTGGTCGCCG
>CAZRXE010001392.1:0-4564 GCA_964603695.1 uncultured Heliomicrobium sp. | reverse complement strand
ATCGAATTGCTTTCGCGCTTCCGTTCGCCGAAAGAACAAAAAGAAGTCGTCGCGGCCATTGAAGCCGGCACGGTGGATGTCGTTGTCGGCACTCACAGGATTTTGTCGCGCGATTTAGTCTTCAAAGATTTGGGTTTGGTTATTGTGGACGAAGAGCAGCGTTTTGGCGTCGCGCACAAAGAGCGGCTGAAAACCATGCGCAAGCGCGTGGATGTGCTGACGATGAGCGCCACGCCGATTCCGCGCACCTTGAATATGTCTTTGATCGGCGTGCGCGATATGTCGCTGATTGAAACGCCGCCGCGCGACCGTTTGGCCATTCAAACCAACGTCGTGCCGTTCAACGAAAACATCGTCCGCAGCGCCATCGAACAGGAGTTGCAGCGGCAGGGTCAGGTGTTCTTCGTTCACAACCGCGTCGAATCCATTCACGAAATCGCTGCCTTGCTCAAACGCTTCGTGCCGCAGGCGCGCTTCGTCGTGGCTCATGGGCAGATGGGCGAAAAAGAGATGGAGCAGGCCGTGCTGGGTTTCGTGGATTACAAATACGACGTGCTGGTGGCGACGACGATCATCGAAAACGGCATAGACATTCCGCGCGCCAACACCATCATCATCAACCGCGCGGACAATTATGGACTGTCGCAGCTTTATCAATTGCGTGGCCGCGTCGGGCGTTCCAATCGCCGCGCTTACGCCTATTTGCTGATTCCCTCCGAACGCGAATTAACGCCGATTGCGCGCAAGCGGCTGGCGGCGATTCGAGAGTTTTCCGATTTGGGCGCGGGCTTTCGCATCGCCGCGCTCGATCTGGAATTGCGCGGGGCAGGGAACTTATTGGGCGGGCAGCAATCCGGTCATATTGACGCCATCGGCTTCGATCTTTACACGACGATGCTCGAACGCACGATCAATGAACTGCGCGGCGAAGAGATTGAGGAAGACATCAGCACGCAATTGAATTTGGGCGTGGATGTGCGCATCCCGGAAGAATACATTTACGACATGAGCCAGCGACTGCGCACTTACAAACGTATTTCGTCGGCGCAATCGGACGAAGAGCTAAGCCGCATTCACGAAGAAATCGGCGACCGTTACGGGCGCATGCCTGAATCGGTCGAAAACCTCTTTCAATACGCCGGCATTCGTCGCGAAGCGCAACGTCTGGGCGTGGTTTCGATTGACCGCATCGGCGACAACCTCTCGATCAAGCTCGGCGAGAAAGCCAAAATCGAGCCGGAAAAACTGATGCAGTTGCTGGCGGAAAACAAAGCGGCGACTTTCACGCCGAACGGCGTACTGAAGGTCAAACTCGATTCCGCGCCGGGCGCGAAGGAAAGCCAGGTGTTTTCTGTCTTGATTGAGATTTTGCGACGGCTGCGAAAAGACTGATCCGGCGTGGATTTCTTGCAGCCGCCGCGAACCGCGTCGTACAATCCCGCATCGTTCAAGGGTCAATTCACCAGAGAAAATCGGATTTATGCGAATCGTAACTTTTGCGCTGGCCGTTGTGTTGTCTTGCGGCTTGCTGATGGGCTGCCGCTCCAAGTCTTCGCGCGCGGGCGTGGCGGAAGACAAGTCTCCAATCATTGTCGAAATCAACGGCGACGCGGAACACCAGGCGGCGTTTGAACGCTTCGTCAAAGCGCGCCTGTCGGATTTCACTTCGCAGAACACACTGACTCAAACTGATAACGATCAACTCCGCAGCCGCTTGTTCGATGAATTCGTGCAGCGGCAGTTAGTCGTTCAGGAAGCTGACAAGAAAAAGATCGAGCCGACGGACGATGAAATCCGCACCGCGCTTGAAGCGCAACACAAACAAACCAGTGGTGCGGGCGGTTCAGGCAATTCGGAAAACCCGGATCAAAATGCTGTGGCAATGGAAAGCGGCGAACGACGAATCGAAATTTACAACGATCTCATTACGCTGAAGTTTTATCGCACCGAAGTACTCAAAGACGTGAAAGTCACGCAGCAGGAGATCGAACAGTATTACAACGAAAACAAGGCCGTTTATCAGGGCAAGAATGGTTTTTACGTCCGCGAAATCCGCGTCAACGAGGAAGCCGAAGCGCAGAAGGTTTATCGCCAGTCGTTGGCCAAACCGGATGATTTTGCAGTGCTGGCCAAACAGCATTCCAAAGCGCCAACGGCTGCCGGCGGCGGTTTGATTTATTACGAAGCGCAGCAGCTTCCGTCGGTGCTGGAACAGGCAATCACGCCGCTCAAAGTCGGTTCGATCAGTAAGGTCGTTAAATCCAATTACGGCTTTCACATTTTCAAACTGGAACAACGCGGCGAAGCGCAGCCACTGGAAAAGGTTCGCAAGGAAATCGAAGACAAATTGCTGAGCCGGAAAAATCAGACGCTGATTGAGGAATTCAACAAACGCGCGCTGGGCGGAGCGAAAATCAAAATCTACCGCGACAACCTGGGCTTTAACTCCGGTGGCAGTCTCAATGCCGGTTCCTGAAGCGCGCAAGCGGAACTTTTCGCGTCGTTCAGTTGGCGCGAAATCCGCGACAAAGATCAACAATGAAGATAAATGTGGAACGGGTTGACAGCCAGTTCCACCGAGTTGCCAAGGAGAGTTTTTATGAAGTCAGTTGCACGATTGGTATTGCTAGGAATTATGACGGCTTGTTCCGTCACGGCTTTTGCCCAGAGCGAAGACCGTCCCGTGGACGAAGTGATTGCGCGCGTCAACGCCGGTGTGATCCTGCGCTCAGCATATGAAGCCGCGCAGAAACAGATGCTTGAAGAAATGAAAAGCGCCGGGCTGAAAGGCGAGGAACTGGAAAAGAAGTTCAACGAAATGAAGCCGCGCATCTTGGATGAATTGATACACACGCAGTTGCTGGCGCAACGCGCCAAAGACCTTTCGATCAACGTCGAAGCCCAGGTCAACCAGCAGTTGCTGCGGTTGATGAAGGAAAACAATTGCGAATCCAAAGAATGTCTTGGCCAGAAAATGCGCGAAGCTGGCTATGACATGGATGAAGTCACGAAACTGCTGACCGAAAACTTTTCAAAGGAAGCCGTTATCGGTCAGGAAGTCTATCGCAAGATTTATATGGGCCTGACCGAGAAGGAAAAGCGCGAGGCTTACGACAAAAACAAGGAAGCCCTGACACAGCCCGGCGAAGTCACGCTGAGCCGCATTTTCATAGCCACCGGCAAAGACCCGAATCAATCCCTGCTGCGCGCCAAAGACTTGGTCACGCAAGCACGCAGCAGCGGCGCGGAATTCAGCCTGCTGGCCGAAAAGTTTTCCGAAGACGACCTCGGCAAGAAGAACAAAGGCAAAATTGGCGCGGCGCTCAAAATTAACGAGCTTGCGCCAGAAGTAAAAGCCGCTGTGGAAAACGCGCAGATTGGCACAGTGACCGATCCGATCAAACTGGAAAACGGCTATTACATTTTTCGTGTGGACGAGCGCGTGGAACCGAAACTGCTGCCGTTTGAAGACGAGCGGGTGCAAGGCCAAATCGGAAATTATCTGGTGCAGACGAACTCCCAGAAACAGATTGACGCTTACCTGACCAAACTGCGCGAAGACGCCTTCATCGAAATTGATCCGCGTTTCCAGTTTGAGGGCAGCCTGGTCAGATCCGCCCAAATTAAGCGCGTGCCCTTCTCCGACGAAAACGAAAAGACCCGCAAGAAGCGTGAAAAAGAAGAAAAGAAAAAAGCCGAAGAGGCCAAGAAAGCCGAAGAAACGAAAAAAACAACGGCGACGGAAAAAAGCGCCAACAACAAGCCGTAACACCATTCATGAAAAGTATCGTGGCCGTGAAAGAGCGGTTGGTTTTAAACGCCAACCGCTCTTTCACGGCCACGGTTTGTGAGCATTATGGAAAAGATCTTCATCCGCGATTTCACCCCGAACCAGACCGTCAGCACACCGTTTCTGGTCAAATCAAAAGAACTACGCAGCAAAAAAACGGGCGGCAATTTCGCTCTCATCACCTTCGGAGACAAAACCGGCGACATCGTCGGCCAATGGTGGGACAACTTCGAGGATTCGATTGACACCTTCGACAAAGATGACATCGTCTTCGTTCGCGGGCAGATCAATCTTTATCGCAACCATCTGCAAATCTCCATTCATCGCGTCCGCCCCTGCCAGCCGCACGAATTTGATCTGAATCATTATTTTCCGACGACGAAATATGATGTCGAGCAGATGTTCGCGGAATTGATGAGCATCATCCGCGAATTCCAAAACCCTTATTTGCGGCAATTGTTGGAAAACATCTTTGCCGACGCGGAAACCACGCGGAAGTTCAAGAAAGCGCCGGCTGCCAAAACCATGCACCACCCTTACCTGGGCGGTTTGCTGGAACACACGCTTTCGCTGGTCAAGCTGGCCCGCAAAGTCGGTTCGCATTACGAAGGCATTGACCTTGACTTGCTGCAAACCGGCGCGGTGCTGCACGATTTCGGCAAGATTGACGAACTGAGTTATGAACGCGCATTTGGCTACACGAACGAAGGACAAATGGTGGGTCATCTAGTGATGGAAACGATCATGGTTCACGACCACATCAAACAGATTACG
>CAZRXE010001391.1:0-13078 GCA_964603695.1 uncultured Heliomicrobium sp. | reverse complement strand
TAAACCGTTCCGCTGAAATGTAAAAGAGGCGAAGATGCCTGTATTGCTCCTTGATGCGATGCCCGATGGCGCACATCAAATGAGTTTTGCCCAGTCCTACACCGCCATAAATGTAAAGCGGGTTGTAGGTTTTCGACGGCGAATCTGCTACAGCCAATGCCGCTGCGTGCGCGAATTGGTTGGAAGAACCGACGACGAAGGTTTCAAAAGTATATTTCTGATTGAGCGGCGTTTCGCTCAAATCCGGGTCGGCAAATTGCAGCGGTGGGAATGCGGTGGTCGTGAAAATCTGTTTGGCTGGCAGAATCGAGGCCGGTCTTGTTTTCGGCATTGAATCGTCGCTATGAGCTGCTTTGGCCAATTCCGTGCGAGGCCCTGAACTTGATCCGACCTCGAAAGTGATGGAGCAACCAGAGATGCCAGCTTCATCTAGCGACTCTTCCAAAATGTCCTGGTAATTGTTCAGAATCCAGTCTTCAAATACTTGATCCGGCACTTTCAACCGGAGCGCCGTTCCGTCCATTTCGACGAAATTGATCGGCTTGAACCAGGTCGTGAAACTTTCGTGGTTGACACGCTTTTCAACCGCTGAAAGGACGGATTCCCAGATGTTCGTCATGCTCATAAGCCAATCTCAAGGTCACGGCGGAATTTTCTGCAAGCACACAGATGGCAGTAGTTAAGTACTTTTATTTTCACTGGTTTACCTGAACTGAGTCTACTGTCACAAGGTGGCCGAAAGTAGCATAAGGATATTTTGATTGCAAGGTTGGGGATTTTGCACGCACCCGCGAAAACAGGGTTTGCAACATTCACTAAATCAGAATTGCGGTTCATAATCGCCCGGCAGTTCCGCTTCATTGTGTCGAGGTGAAATCAACCTTTCGGCCAACATCGTTTTAGAACAATTTGCCCAATTCAGGAGGATAAAATGTCCGAGAACTCTGCCAATCAACCGTCCCCAATCAGCGACGCTCCGGCATCAAGTCAGGTCGCAATTCCAGTTGACATCGCGTCGCCGGATATCTCCAGTTTTGCCGCCGTGGAACAGGCCGAAATTGCGGAACTCACGCAACAACTCAATTCCGCTGCATCCTGGTTTTTCGTCATTGCAGGGCTGTCGGTTATCAATTCGCTGATTGCCACGTTCGGTTCCACCATTCGCTTTATTTTCGGATTGGGAATCACCGGCGTAGTGGACGCGATGGTTGCCGCGATGGAGTTTGGAGCCGCCGGCAAAGTCATAGGGTTGGTAGTTTCGGTTTTTCTGGCCGGGCTGTTTGCCATCTTTGGTTTTCTGGCGAGAAAGCGTCTGCACTGGGCGTTTCTGCTTGGCATGGGCATTTACCTTTTGGACGGATTGCTGTTGCTGCTTGTCCAATCCTATTTGAGTGCGGCTTTTCACGCCTGGGTTCTTTTCAGGCTTTATCAGGGGCTGGCTGCCAGCCGCAAACTTAGCACGCTGGGAAACAGTTAAACTGCTGCTATGAATAACAAAGAGATTGCTTCTTACGGATCGTGGCGTTCGCCGATCACTTCGGATTTGATCGTTGCCGGAACCATTGGATTGGGACAGGCGGCGCTGGACGGCGATGACGTTTATTGGATCGAGTCCCGCCCGCAAGAGCGCGGTCGCAACGTCATCGTGCGCCGCTCGGCGAATGGCGAAATCAAAGATGTGGCGCCGCTTGCCTTCAATGCCCGCACGCGGGTTCACGAATACGGCGGCGGCAGTTATCTGGTGAAAGGCGGCGAAGTCTTTTTCTCGAATTTCGCCGACCAACGAATCTACCACCAATGGGCGGATCGCGACCCGCGCGCCGTCACGCCGGAATCCGAATGGCGTTACGCGGACGCTGTTTATGACAGTAACTTTCAGCGGTTGATCTGCGTTCGCGAAGATCACGCCGTCGCCGGTCGCGAAGCCGTCAATGCCATCGTCGGCTTCTCTCTTGATGGCGAAATCGGCGAACAGCAAGTGCTGGCGGGCGGCTACGATTTTTACTCCTCGCCGCGATTGAATCGGGATTGTTCGCAGCTTGCGTGGCTTTGCTGGAATCATCCGAACATGCCCTGGGACGGCACGGAGCTTTGGGTAGTGGATGTTCAAGCGGATGGTTCGCTGGCCAATCAACGGATAGTTGCCGGCGGTGCGGAAGAATCCATCTTTCAACCGGAGTGGTCGCCGCTGGGCGAATTGCATTTCATTTCGGATCGCACGGGCTGGTGGAATCTTTATCGTTGGCGCAACGGCAAGGCTGAGGCACTTTGTCCAATGGAAGCGGATTTCGGTTTGCCGCAGTGGGTTTTCGGAATGTCCACCTATGCCTTTCGCAAAGACGAAACTGACAGCCTCGTCTGCACCTACATCGAACAAGGGTTTTCGCGTTTGGCCCTTCTGAACACGACGACGGGGACGCTGGAAAAAATCGAAACGCCTTACACCCGCATTGAAGGCATTCGCACGGAATCCGACCGAGCTGTTTTCGTCGCGGCTTCTCCGACCGAAGCGACAAGCATCGTTAGTTTTGATTTGACGCAGCGCACGTTTGAAACGCTTCGCCGTTCGAGCGAGCTGACGATTGATCCCGGCTACCTTTCCTTGCCGCAGCCGATTGAGTTTCCGACGGAAAACAATCTGACCGCGCACGGCTTTTTTTACGCGCCCTGCAACCGCGACTTCTCTGCCCCGGAAGCTGAAAAACCGCCGCTGTTAGTGATGATTCACGGCGGGCCGACGGCGGCGACTTCCCCTACGCTGCGGCTGGGAATCCAGTATTGGACTTCGCGCGGCATTGCCGTGCTGGATGTGAATTATGGCGGCAGCACGGGCTACGGCCGTGCTTATCGGCAACGGCTCAACGGCAACTGGGGCATTGTGGATGTGGACGATTGCGTAAACGGCGCACGGTATCTGGCTGAGCGAGGCTTGGTGGACGGCAACCGTCTGGCCATCACAGGCGGCAGCGCGGGCGGATACACTGTGCTTTGCGCTCTGACTTTTCGTGATGTTTTCAAAGCCGGCGCGAGTCATTACGGCGTCAGCGATTTGATTGCGCTCGACGAAGACACGCACAAGTTTGAATCGCGTTACACCTTTGGTTTGGTCGGAACCAGCCACGACCTCTATCGCGCCCGCTCGCCGATTCATCACACTGACAGACTGAACGCGCCTGTAATTTTCTTTCAGGGGCTGGAAGACAAAATCGTCCCGCCGAATCAGGCCGAAATGATGGTCGAGGCTTTGCGCAAAAAGAAACTGCCCGTGGCTTACGTCGCGTTTGAAGGCGAGCAGCACGGCTTTCGTCAGGCGGCTAACATCAAACGCGCGCTGGATGGCGAACTGTATTTCTATTCGCGCATCTTCGGTTTTGAACTGGCCGAAGCCGTGGAGCCGGTGCCGATTGAGAATCTGTGAGCAATGTGAACAGCAATGAAGCTCCACCAAGTTTGCGTTATTGCCCGGCAGCCGGGCCGTCGCTTTTGAAATAGGGTTGAACAGCCACCAATTGCCCAACAGAGCCGAGCGCGGTTTCCAGCAATTGCCGGACGGAAACGATGGCCTGCTCTTTGGCGGTTTTCAGCAGTTCCGGCGACTGGCCGAGTTTTTCAACTTCCGGGCGGATCATTTTTTCAGTGGCTTCTTCCAGCGGATTGCCGGTCTGTGATTCGGTGCGCAGAAAATCCAAATTACGGATGGTTTCGGCTTTGGTTAAGTCGGGGTCAATCGAAAGGATTTTGACTTCCGGCAGCGGCACGCGCAGCACTCGCTTTTGTTCGTCGTATTCCAGTTTGGTGCCGTCAATTTCGTTCAGGTTGATGGCGTAATTGATCGTCGCCGGAACGATGCGGATGACTTCGGCGTTGCCGTACCATTCTTCGCTGCGCTGGCGAACGACGGCCTGTACGTAAGCGCGTGTGGTGACCAGATTGTTGACGCGCTCAACGCGCAGCAGCGTGCTTCTGGCCGTGTTGACGATTTTTTCTTCCGGCCAGAGCAAATCGCCCAGGCCTTTGCGTGTGTAAAGCATCACGGACAGGATTACCACGGCGACCGTTACAGCCAGGCTTCCCAACGCAATCAGCCGCCAAAACCTTTCCATCGCCGCTCGTTTTTGTTCAGGATACGTTTCGTCAATCGCCATTGTGTTCCTCCGCTTGCCCCAATTCGCGGGCGAATGGATTGCTGTTTTGCCAGCCAGTGCGACCCGTACGGCGAAAGTGTTCCAGCCGCCGGATCGTGATTTCGCAAAAGATCGGATCAATGTCCATTGTCAGGCACGCGCGCCCGGCCATTTCCGCCGCCAGCAGCGTTGTGCCCGAATGCGCAAAAAAATCCAGCACCAAATCCCCTGCCGATGAACTCGCTTCGATGATGCGCCGGATCGCTTTCAAAGGTTTTTGCGCGTAACAGCCGTTGACGTTTTCTTCCATACGGTAAAAGACCTGCTGAACGTCAATCCAAACGTTTCCCGCACGAAGCGTGCCAGCGCGTCCGCGCTCGGCGTTTTCGGTTAGTTCGCCGCTGACTTCCTTGTAATAGCCGCGCACGGCTTTCGGCAGTTCGGTGTATTGCGGCGAAAACTTCGGCTTACCCTTGGTGTAATAAAGCAGTTCCTGGCGCACGCTCATCCAGTTTTGCTGCGTGCCGTAGCCACGCTGGTTGCGCAGCGTAATGAAGCTGCGCGAACGAAATCCAGTCTCGCGCATCATCATCATCAATTCCGGCAGCGGCGCGAACCCCGCGCGCTGATCCGCGCCGATCCACAAATACAAACTGCTGTCGCCGCTGAGAACGGCTTCCGTGTTTGAAACCACTTCCCTGCACCAGCCGATGAACTCGTCAATTCGTTTTTGCTCGAAGGCGATGAAGTTGTAAGGCATATCATGAATCGCCAACGTGGCTTGCCGTATCGCGCACAGCTTCAAAGCATCTGCGCGCGAAGTCGCATCCAGACAACCGACTCTGTGGCCGCTTTTCCGGTCGCGCCAGATTTCGCCCGGCTTGAGTCGGCAAAACGGCAGCAGTTGCTGTCTCAACTTTTCATCGCGGTCGAGCCGCGTCAACGGATGTTTGAGCATACCTGTGGACTTTATAGAGCTTACTCGCTGAAAGGTCTGGATCGTTTGCGCCAGCCGCGCCCGGTCAGGTCTTGCAGGTACTGCGTGGAAAACCGCTCGCCGTTGTGTTCTTCCCTTTCGCGCAAGGCAATCAAATTGAACGCGAACGGCAGCATGAAGTAATGCAGTTTGCTGCCCGAAGCTTCAAAGACGTGCGACAAAAACATAATGACGATTTGTTGCGAAAGGGGCGCAGTGGCATACGTCTCGCCGCCGTCCACGCCGATGTAGCGCACGCCCAGCAAGTGCATCGGCTCGAAATTCAAGAACGCAAAGACCAGTAATCCGGCAAAGAAACCGGCCAGCGAGGAAATATCGTCCTTGCGCCAGGCGATAATCAGGCAAACGAAGATGATGACGGTGGTGACGAAAATCGGCGGCGAATCAAAAATCGGGCGCGCCGAAGTGACTAGGTGTCCGCGCGCCGCCAACCCGCAAATCAAACTCAGCAAAACGACCGTCACGCACAATCCGCCGAACCAGCGCCGATCTTTCCACGGGGCGTTGGCCGAACGCAGATCGGCAAACCAGAAGGCGAACAGGCTGACCACGCCGCCTTCAAAAAAGCCTCTGAGCAGAGGTGCAAGCACTGCCGGAACGCGCGCGCCGAACAGCAACATCGGCAATTCCGCGCCGTGCAATCCGCGCCACGTCAGCCACATATCCATCAGCGTATGCAGCAACACGCCGCTGCCGAAGATCAGCAGAAAACGACGGTCGCTTTTGTAATAGAGAAAATAAAACGCGATGAGGAAGCTGATGATCGTCAGGATCAAACAGGTTTCGGCATAGCCCGCTTGATCGAAAGTCCTGAGCATCAAATAGTCCATAAGAAAACCCGCGAACGAAGCTAGGAATGAATTGTTGTTGAACGAAGGAGAATGGAAAGCAACCGCAAGCCGGGATTCTACTCGCTCAATCGGCCAGTACAAACAGTTCAGGTTTCCGGCGCGGGCGAAACCGGTTTGATTTCCACTGGCGGGACGTAAAACTTCGGCGCGCTGCGCGGCACGTAAACGTCCAGCCGGGCTTTCATCCGCGCCAGGCGGTTGAACAAAAGAATCAGGTGCCTGGTTCAGTCCAGTCGTGGCAAGTCTCTTTGATCGCCTGGTAATTGGCGTCCAGTTCAGGTTCCAGCAGCAGCAAGGCTGCGATGCGGCGAGCGGTATTTGTGGGTTCGCGGATTTCATCCAGCGTCAAGGCACGTCCCAGCAATTCGGCTTCGCGGTAGCTGAGCCATTTTTTCATCACCTGATAACCGCCGATGGTGAATTCCCAAACACGCAGCGGCACTGCGCGCCAGTAAGAGTTGTCGTTCAGATAAACGTCGCATGTTTGTCCGCCCAAACAGGCAAAGGCTTGTTCGGCCGTCAATCCCAATTCGCTCGCACCCTGTTCAATCGCCGCGCGTTCGGCGGCGGAATAATCGCGCACCGTTAGTTTGCCTTTGCCGGGCATGGTCACGCCTTCCTTGCCGCAGTGTCCCCAACCGGCGGTGACATTGAAATCGCCCGCCTCGCGGTTCAACGGTTTGCCATTGGCGGTTGCCGCCGCGCCTATCAGTTTCAATTCGCCGCGAATCGAACCGGCGGTTACGCCCGTCGTCGTGGTTTCAGTGTCGAGCAAGGCTGCAACCTTGAGCCCCAATTGCGCCGAAGCCGTCAGCAAAGTTTTGCTCGCCGGCAGCGGAATGCGCGGCCAATCCTGACGAATGCCGTCGGCGTTTTCCGTCAGGTAGGCAGGCGCGTAGCCGATGGCCAGCGCGTGCAGCCAAATCAATTCGGCGGCGGCGGCGTCTTTGTCCGGGTCGTTGACGCCGTGTCCAGCCAGATAAGCGCGCGCCGCTTGCGAAAGATTGGCAGCGGCCTCGTCTTCTTCGATCTTTTCGCCGAGCAGGTCGAACAACGTGGCCTCGTCTTTTTTCTCCAGGCGCTTGCCGTTTTTGAGTTGGAAGGGAAAGTAATAAGCGTGGCCGCGCAGAAAATCGTTGTCGCCCAGCAACCGCGTGAAGAAAAATGGCGAACCTTCAGGCGACGCCACGCCTGCCGGACGAGTCATCAAAAAACAGTTCCCTTTCCAACATTGCGCCCATAAGGCAGGGCGTGGTCGGTTCCAGATTGGATTAACCGAAGTGTAGTAACACCACCTTGTTTCAAAAGGTCTAAGCGCGTAACGGATGACGCGCTCTTGGCTGAAGGATTCAGCGGCCAAAAGTTTTGCCCTGGCCTGTTTGGCATCGAAACTCGCTGCATCCCGCGTCAGGACGAACTCCGACGCTTTGAGTGTTTGCCAGCTAATGCCCGGATCGAAGTATTGCCGCATTCGTTCAATCAGTGCCTGGCGGTCAATGGAAATTAGCGCGCCGCCGCGTTTTTCCATCAAGCCATTACCCGGCGCAATTGCGCAAAGTTCATTCACGCGCGGCCATTCCAGATAACGCGAGGTGACCGTCGAAGGGCGAAAGGAATAACGAATTTCAGGCTTGGGCGTCGTTTTTTCATATTGGCTGTTGAAGTGCTTTTTTTTCAGGCTCGCCAGAATTTCTTTCCGTTTTTGAACGCCCCAGAATTGGCGGAATCGGACATTCGGTTTTTTAGCGCGTTGTTCCTTGCGAACCATCAGCCCGATGGTTGTGCCCACGCGAATGCCTTCGCGGTTGTATTCGGTTGAAAAGACGGACGGGTCCGGTTTGCCGTCCGGCGTCAGCTTTCCGGTTTCGCGGCTGTCGCCGTTCAGACAGTCGAACCAGAGCGCATCGAACTCCGAAAGAAAACGCCGGCGCATGACCACGTAAGAAGCATCACTCAAATAAGAAAAGTTCGAGACATAACAAACAACGCCTTTGCCGCTTTTTTCCGCAATGCGTCTTTCCGCCAGACGAAAGAACCGCACGTAAAGATCGTCCAGGTTGAATTTCTTGATGCCCCAATTGGAAATCAGTCCTTCCTTGTAAGGTTCGACCAAGCCTTGCTCTTCGGTCGGGCTGACGCCGGCGTAGGCGTTGTAAGGCGGGTTGCCGAGTACGACCAGAATCGGCTTGTCTTGTTTGACTCGTTCCGCCGCGTCGCGTTCTTCCTGCAATTCAGGGAAAAGCAATCGGCTTTTCGGTTCTTTTGGCGGATCCCAGCCGGTCAAAGCGTTGGTCAGGTAAACGCCGGCGCGCACCACGGCGGTATTCGATGCGCCGACTCGTTCAAGCAACAGACCGATTTGCAAATGTGCGACGACAAAAGGTGCCGGCAAAATCTCGAATCCGAAAACTCGCTCTTTGGCGGCGCGCATCAATTCTTCCGCCGCCAACGCCGTTTCGCCACGCTCTTTCAAACGGCGGTCAATTTGTTTCAAAACTTCGACCAGAAACGCGCCTGTGCCGCAACACGGATCAAGCACGTAAACATTCGGATCGGCCAGGCCTTCGGCCAGATTCAATTCCTCGCGCAAAACGGTGTCCACGCGCGCGACCATGTATTCGACGATTTCCGGCGGCGTATACCAAACGCCGAGTTGTTTGCGCAGTTCCGGATCGAAGGCTTCCAAAAATGGTTCGTAAAAATATTGAACGGCTTGCTCTTCCTCGAAGCGGCTGAAGAAAGCAGCGTGATTGACGCGATTGAACGTTTCGCCTGCCCGCCAAAGAATTTCCGCCAAATTCAGGCGCTGCAAATTTCCCGGATAGGCCACTTCGTTATAAAGCTTTTGCAAGATCGGAAGGCGCACGTAATGCACGGTCAGTCGCCAATCGAATGGTTTGTTTTGGCTGGCTTTGTCTTTGCAGGACAACACCCAGGCGGAAAAGATTCCGTAAAAAAGCGTTTGCACCAACGTCGAGCGGAAGAAGTGTTCGCCGCGTTCTCCCTCAAAGCGAATGCCTAGCGCCTCTTCCATCGCCAGACGAATCGAATCCAGCGCGCCGGTTCCGGTGGCTTCGATTTGCGCTTTGGCGTCGCGAGCATAAGAAGCCAGAAACCAAGCCAAATCCGCAGGGCTTTCCAACGGCGCGTTCGAGAGTAAAACGCGCTTCAAATATTCGATAAAGCGTTCGCCGTGGACGGCGAGCAAGGAGCGCGGATTGGTGGCGGCTTGCCAAAATTCAGTTTCGCTTTCGGCCAAGCGGTAGCTTTCCAATTCTCCGGCGAGTTCTCCGGCAGGTTCTCCGGCGTCTCGGCTGAGCAGCTTGAAGTCCCAATAGTTGGTCAGCAATACCAGGCCGTAACGTTGCAAGTAGCTGACGACCTGTTCGGATTGCGCGATTTGGTTGAGGTCGGCTTTCGCGCCTTTCACTTCCAGCACGCCGCGTTCAGGCATCAGTTTGATGAAAGCTTCGCTTTCGTCAAACCGCTGCCGCGCAACGAACAGGCCGATGTCGGGAATGCCCGCTCCCTGATTTTTGGGCGTCAAAACGCAACGCACTTTCGGTTTAAGCGTTTGGCCGATTTCGTCAAGCAGCCCAACCAGCGCTGGATAATAGGAAGTTTCCGTGACGGCTGAGCCTGTGGCGCGAATTTCGTGCAATTCGCGCAGGTATTTTTCGAGCAAGTTCATCTTGTTACTCCAACGATGAAACGAAAGATTTGGTTACGGGGCGGTTGTGTTGACTGTGAATCGGCGTGTCCGACCAACCGCGCGGATTTTATGGGCGAGGGAACGTAACCGCAATCTTGGGTTTTTCCTTTCAGTTTTCCGTTGCAGTGCGAGCAGGAAGCGAGATGAATGTAATCAGGGCCAATGCGCCAAGCAAATTGAGCAGCACAATCCAGGCCATCACTTGCGCGCCCTGCGATTCAAAGAATTGACCGACCATGCGCGGCCAGAACATCCCGCCCGCCGAAGCGCCGACCAGAAACAATCCTGTGATCCGTCCGGACAGATGCAGCCGGTTTTGCGCATAGCCGAAGGTGCTGGGAAACACCGGCGCAACCGAAAAACCAATTCCAATGGCGCAAGTCCAGAGTAAGCCTGAAGAAAGCGGAAAAATCAGCAGCGCGGCAGCAAACACCATCGTCAGGCAAATGTGAAAGCGCACCAGCGGCAAGGCTTGAAAGCGCGTGGATAGCCAGACCGTCGCCAAGCGCCCAACGGTGAACGCCGCCCAAAATGCGGAGTTGATGTGATATGCCGTTTTGAGTGCAATGCCCCGACTGATCGAATAACTGAAAAGCCAGCCCATGATGCTGGCTTCAGCGCCTACTTCGAGAAAGAAATAAAAGACCAACAGACCCAATAGCAGCGCAGGCACGGCGGAGGATTTTTCTTCGTGGTGGGAAATGCTGGGCGCGGGGCTGCGCGACAACATCGTCAGCAAAATCACCGGCAGGCTGAGCATCGCCAGCACCCAATACGTCCATTGCAAACCGTCGGCGCGGCTTTCAAACAAGGCGACCAGCATCGGAGCTAAAAATCCGCCCAGGCCGAAGGCGAAATGCAGCACGCTCATAAACGGGCGAACGCGCTCGCCGTGAACCATCACAATCATCGCGTTGCCGCCGACATTGATCGAAGCCGACGCCAGTCCAATGAACACAGACAGCGCCAGTAACACCCACAACAGATTCGACGCCGGAAACAAAGCCATCGCCACTGCCGACGCCAGCAACGAACCGGCCAGGAGCGGATGTCCGGTGAAACGGTCGTACATTCGCCCGATCATCCAGGAACCGACCAGCGTTCCGAACGAACGCGCGACAAAGACATTGCTGATTTGTTTCAGCTCGACGTTCGTTTGCGCGGCCAGCGCGGGCAACGTCGGGCCAATGGAGCCGGAAATCAAACCGAGTGCGACGAAAGCCAGGGAGTAAAGAATTGTTTTCGACATCGGGCGGTAAAGCTTGGATTCATAAAACTGTGCGCGCCATTTCGGCGACACTTTGCGCGATGGACAGGCAGGAAGTCAGCCCGGGCGATTCAATGCCGATCAGGTGAATCACCGACGGCCAACGTGGATCGTGCCGGATTACCCAGTCGGCGAAGGAATGGTCGTGTTCAGGCAACAGGCGCGGGCGCAATCCTGTGTAACTCAATCGCAAATCTTCCAGGCGCAGGCTCGGACACATCGTCACCGCAGACTCATAAAAATCTTCCAGCGGCGTACGGTCGCTTTCGTAATCGTCCTTGTTTTGACGGTAACGCGCGTTCGGGCCGATTAGCAGCGAACCGCCGGTCATTCGTGTGAAGTGAACGCCCAGGCCGTGGCCGGAAGGCATCGGCAGTGGGTAAACCAGATTGTTGACGATACGGCTGCGGCTCGGCACGACTTCGGCGTATTCGCCCCGGCAAGGGTAAATGGTGTGTTCGTCGTAACCGAACATTCGCGCGACTTCATCGGCGAATAAACCGGCGGCATTGATGACCACGCGCGCCTGCACTTCTTCGCGTTCGGTGCGAATGGTTGTCAGACCGTGGTTGACTTCGGCGCCGATGACGCGCGTGTTGGTCAGAATGTGCGCGCCGTTCGATTGCGCAATGCGCGCCAGCGTTTTGACCAATTCTTCCGCACCGACAATGCCTGTGTTAGGCGAAAAGGCGGCAACCGGCGAAACGATGTTCGGCTCGATTTTTTGAATGAAGCCGCGATCAACAATTTCCAAATTGTCCACGCCGTTTTCGGCGGCGCGTTGTTTCAAGGCTTCAAGCTGCGGCAGATGATCCGTGGAATCGGCGACGATCAGTTTGCCGGTGCGCTCGTGCGGAATGTCGTGCCGGGCGCAAAACTCATAAAGCATCGGCACGCCGCGCACACAGTGAAAGGCTTTGAGCGAACCCGGCGCGTAATAAATTCCGGCGTGAATTACGCCGCTGTTGCGGGTGGAAGTGCCCAGTCCGATACGCGGCAGGGCTTCGAGCAGAAAAACGTCTTCGCAGTGGCGGGATACTTCGGCGGCGATTGCCGCGCCGACCACGCCGCCACCAATGATGACTACATTTGCAATGTCGGCCATAACTTTGGGTGACTCACTTGTGGCTTAAACTGATTCGTTCGATTCGTAATGCCTGCCCGGTTTCCTCGTCAACATCCACAATCACGCCGTTCAGCTTGATGCTGCCTTCGCTGGGTTCAAAGCGCGGTGCGATGCCTTTCAGAAAGCGTTCGATGACGATGCCGGTTTGCATGCCGATGACGCCATCGTGAGGGCCGGTCATGCCCAAATCAGTGATGTATGCCGTGCCGCCGGGGAAAACTTGTTCGTCGGCGGTTTGCACGTGCGTATGCGTGCCGACCACCGCTGAAACGCGACCATCCAGATAACGCCCCATGGCCATTTTTTCCGCCGTAGTTTCGGCGTGCATGTCCACCAGAATGATTTTGACGGAAGGTTCCAGCGCGGCCAGTTGCGCGTCGGCGCTGCGGAAGGGATCGTCGCAGGGCGGCATGAAAGCGCGGCCTTGCAGATTGATAACGGAGAGCGGAATGCCTTTGCATTTGCCGACCCAGCGGCCTTTGCCGGGAACGCCGGGCGCGTAATTGGCCGGGCGCAGCAAGCGCGGTTCGCGTTCGATGAAATCGAGAATTTCCTTTTTGTCGAAGATGTGATTGCCGGAGGTCATAACGTCCACGCCGGCGGCAAAGAGGTCTTCGGCAATGCGCGGCGTGATGGAAAATCCGCCGGCGGCGTTTTCAACGTTGGAAACGACGAAATCAATTTCGAATTGCGTGCGGAGGTCGAACAGACGTTCTTCGAGTACGCGACGGCCTGCGCGCGCCATCGTGTCGCCGGTCAACAGAACTCTGAACATTGGGGAACGGGCCTTTCTAAGTCAGACAAGTCTGACAACTGCCGGATGAATGGTGAATGGAAGAGTATTCACGAGGACTTCCGCGGGGCCGTAACATAAGCTTCATTTGAACCTGTTCAAAACAGGTGGGTGACCTAAGCTCCGCGACATTGGCTTCTCGCGCATTGGCCAGCTTGCCCGTCAGCAGATAATGTGCATCGGCCCCCGATCAAATGAATAGGAACAA
>CAZRXE010001390.1:0-1725 GCA_964603695.1 uncultured Heliomicrobium sp. | reverse complement strand
GCGGCCCCCATCCGAAAACCGAAACCGTCAGCGGCGGCGGCACGAAACGCTTTCATGCGCGCTGTGTGCGCGACACCGGCGCAGGACTCGGCCTGACGACAATTTACAAAGACAACGCCAATGGAACCGTCACCGACAACCGCACCAATCTGACCTGGCAACAAGCCGATGTCGCCGACAAAACATGGGACGACGCCATCACTTATTGCGAAGGCCTGACGCTGGCCGGCGCAAGCGATTGGCGTTTGCCGAACATCAAGGAACTGACTTCGATCAATGATGAATCGCGCGTGCGGCCATCGCTGAACGCAGCAGCCTTTCCGAATGCCCCCTCGGCGCTGTTTTGGGCTTCGACCACGCAAGTCAATCAAACGGCGCGCGCCTGGACAGTAGATTTCACCCTCGGCATTTCCAGCCAGAACGCCAAAACCGACCGGCTGCGCGTGCGCTGCGTGCGCGGCGCTGGTTGAGCAATATCGAATGCAGGTTGAACTTGGCACCCGACCAAACGCAACAGCAATTACAATGGTGAGCGCCGCCCAGGGTCTATTCATTTTCGGCCACAGAGACCACCGAGAACACAGAGATATTGGATTTTCTCCGTTCTCTGCGGTGCCCTCTGCGGCTCAATCCGGAGAATGAATAGACCCTGAGCGCCGCCGCCTTCACAATAATTGGTCTGTCCATTAAAGTACGCCTCGCCTTCTCGTGGTATCGAAATACCCCAACCTGAATTAAGGAGCGATTGTCCCCGATTGCTATCGGCAATCCTGGAACGCATCTGACGTTGCCTGGGGAGTGCGGTGGGCGCTGCGGCGGGTAGTACAACAAAATCTTTTTTGGAGCATGACCAATCTGGTATGAGTACAAGCATTCAGAGGCGAAGACGTAGCTGGGCGTTACTTTTGTTTTTTTTCTGCGTTGTAATGGTCGCTGCCCATCCTTCGTGGGATCAGTCACGGGCGCAGTCCTCCGCAGGTTCAGGTGATGAGTTTACCGCTTCGTTCGAGAAGTTCGTCCAGCCGTTCTTAAAGCAAAACTGCCTGCGTTGCCACGAGGGTGACAACAGCATGGGCGGAGTCCGGGTAGATCAACTCGACGCCAAATTCGATGACCGGCATATCCCCGTTTGGGAGGCCGTCCGCGAACGGATTGACGCCGGCACCATGCCGCCGAAAAGCGCCAAACCGCAGCCCAGCGACGCCGACCGCGAGCGTATGACCAAGTGGATTGATGACGCACTCGCAGCGGCGCGCACGCGCCGCGTTTCCAGAAATGGACTGATCCGACGATTAACGGTCGCGCAATATCGCAACACACTGCGCGAACTGTTGCTGTTGGAAGACGACCTCTCCGACATTCTGCCTGCTGATGCCGTCTCGAAAGACGGATTCCTGAACAACCACGAGCGGCTTGAGTTGTCGCCGCTGCTGACTGAGACCTATTTTGAGATCGCCGAAAAGGCGCTCAACCGCGTGATTATTGACCCACAAACCAAACCGTCCATCCAGAACTTCAAACTTGATTTCGGCAGCGGGATCAATCCGAAGCCCGTCAGCGAACGGCTGGTGCTGGGCGCGGGTAGTACGCTGTTGACTCCAGAAGATTTCACCGTGACGCAGTTGACCGTGAAAAAGCCCTTCCCTTTCGAGCCGTTTTTCATGCGAACGAAGTTCCGGTTCATCGAAGGCTATCAGGGCAACGACACCGTGCGCGGGTGGCGGG
>CAZRXE010001389.1:0-1643 GCA_964603695.1 uncultured Heliomicrobium sp. | reverse complement strand
TGAAGGAGCTTGTTCGAGAAGAGCTTCAGCACGCTTTTCAACAAGCCATGTCGGCAACACAAGCAGGATCGGGGTTGCCGCAATCGCAGATACATTAAGTTAAAGCTTGACCACTGGGTCAATAACTAGATTGAGCTTATGACGAAACAGGAAGAAAACGGCATTTACGGACTGATGGCCGAGTTCGATGATCCTAGCGCGGCGGTGGCGGCGGCAAAGCTGACCTACGGCGCGGGCTATCGCCGGATCAATGCATATTCGCCTTATCCGGTCGAAGAGTTGATGGACGCCATCGGTTTTCATCGCAACTATGTCTCGCTGGTGGTGTTTGTCTGCGGGATTTTGGGCGCGCTCGGCGGATTGGCGTTGCAGATTTGGGCGTCGGCGATTGAATACCCGCTCAACGTCGGCGGGCGTCCGCTGATTAGTTTACCGGCGTTCATCCCGATCACGTTTGAATGCACAATTTTGCTGGCGGCTTTCGGCGCGTTTTTCGGCAACATCATCATGAACCGCCTGCCCCAGCCCTATCATCCGGTGTTCAACGTGCCGAGCTTTTCGCGGGCTTCGATTGATCGCTTTTTCCTGTGCGTCAAAGCCGACGATCCGAACTTCGATTACGGCAAGACCCGTGCGTTTCTCGAAGGTTTGGGGGCGAAAGAGGTGACCGATGTTCAAAGCTAAATCAAAAACTCTGGGTGCGGTTGCCTGTCTGTTGTTGGGAGCCTTTGGGGTTTCGGCTTGCCGCCAGGACATGCACGACAATCCGAAATACAAAGCCTATCGCGACGGCGGCATGCGCGCCTTGCCGGAAGGTGTGGTCGCGCGCGGTTCGTTGGAACTGAATCCGGCGGCACCGAAAGTCACCATTCCCGCCGCGCAGACTTCCGCTTCGCCCGGCGCAACGCCCGCACCGCAACCGATTCCGACCGGCGAAGATGGCTTTCCTTTCAAGCTGAGCGAGAACCTGCAGGAGCGAAAAACGCAATTGATGGCGATTCTGGATCGCGGTCAAAACCGTTACAACATTTCCTGCCTGCCTTGCCACGGCGCTTTGGGCGACGGCAACGGAATGATCGTTCAACGCGGTTTCAAACGTCCGCCGTCTTACCACGAAGAGCGGCTGCGCAAAGCTCCTTCATCTTATTTTTACGACGTGGTCACGAACGGCTTCGGCGCGATGTCGAGTTACACTGATCAACTGACGCCGGAAGACCGCTGGAAAGTGATCGCCTATATCCGCGTGTTGCAACAAAGTCAGCACGCGACCTTGAGCGAACTGGCCGATAACGTCAAATCCGACATTGAAAAGAAAGCCGAAGAAGCCGCGAGCAAAAAAGGAAATCAGGCGGGTGGCGCTACGCATTCATCCGCGCCGGCAACCCCGGCATCAGGAGGACATAGCAAGTAATGAAGACGAATTTCGCTGCTCCGGCTGAGCTTGGAAAAATCGGCGGTGTCGCCATTGGCGTTGGGATATTGGGAATTATCGGTTGGGTGATCGGCGCGGTGGTTTCCGGCAATGCCAAACAAACTTTCTTTCACACTTATTTGGTCGCCTATGTTTTCTGGATCGGCATTTCACTGGGCTGTCTGGGTTTGCTGATGATTCAGTACTTGGGCGGCGGGGGCTGGGGATTGGT
>CAZRXE010001388.1:0-17470 GCA_964603695.1 uncultured Heliomicrobium sp. | reverse complement strand
TTCTATTCGTCAGGCCAGCGTTTTGCCTGCGGCTTCCTTCGGATTCCACCTCGCGATGGCCCCCCTTGCCGTCCGGCTAACGATTCCCACTGCCGGGGTCGTAAGGGACTTTCACCCTCAAGTGAATGCGCCCTGTCGGGCGCACCAAACCAAAAGGAGCACAACTCCGGCAGAGTTGTGCTCCTGTAAAACAGATTCGTGTAGGGCAGATTTTCCAATCTGCCCGGGAGTTCTTGCTTGCTGAAACCACGGCAGTTTGAAAAACCCGCCGTATACACAATTGCAAGCCGACTAGAACTGCAACCGGAATCCGAGCCGGACTTCGCGGATGCCTTGATAGGTCAGCGGCAGTCCGTAAATGGGGCTGCGTGCCGGGGGCGTGCTGCTATCGGCTGGACGCAACAACGATTGCACGTTGACGCCGCGATAGAACTGCGCGTCGGTGATCGGCAAACTGCCGCTGCGGTTGATGGCCACGTTGTAGCTGGTCACCGATGCCTGGTTGAACAGGTTGATGACGTTGATGTCCATTCGCGCCTTAACCCGCTCCGACAAGTGGAAGTTGTGGGCAATCAGCGCGTCGGTCTGCGTCAGCGCCGGCGTGCGCCCCAGGTCGCCGCGTCCGTTGAAGAAAAACGGCACGGTATAAGTCACGGTCGAGCTGACCGGCGTTCCGCTGAAAGCCGTTTCCGACAGTCCGAAGTCGGTGTTCCCGCCGCGCCACTTCAGTTGGTAGGAACCGAAGAATTTGAAGACGTGAGGACGATCCGTCGCCAAACGTCCGTAAACGTTGTGTCCGGTCGCGTCGAAGTTGCCCTGCGGCAAATCAAAAGCGCGGCTGACGTTCGGTTGCGAACGGCCCAGGGCGTCGGAATCCGCCAGCCCGGACCAGTTGCCGTAAAGCCGGCTGTAGGTATACGAACCGAAGTAGTTGAAATTGCGCAGCCAGCCCGCGCCGAAACGCTGATCGAAGCGGAATTCCAGGCCGTCGTAATTGCGTTGCGCTTTAGGCGTATACGGATCGCCGAGCGGTGATTTGGCCGAATCGCTGGTCTGGCCGAAGCCCGGATTGCCGATCACGTACACTTCGTTTTCATTGGCATCGAGCGTGCCGATGTCTTCAATGCCGTGCAGCAGACGTTGGCCCGTGTAACGCATGGTGAAGATCAAATTGCCTTTCAGGCGATGTTCGGAGGAAACCACCCACTGACGCTGGCTCATCGGCTTGATGTCAGGGTCAATGCCTTCCAGTTGCCCCTGCGCGTTGATCGGGATCGTGCGATTGTCAACGTCAATAATCAGCTTGCCGAGCGCAGCGGGCGTCGCCCTGCTGAGTTTGCTGATGTCCGGGCTGTCGAGCGTGTAAAAGCGGCTGTGCCAGTAATCGCCGCCAAACGAGGAGCGCGCCAGTTCGTATTTCATCGTGTCGTAAAACTGGCCGTAGCTCGCGCTGAGTTTCCAGCGCCCATCGCCGAACACGTCCCAGGCCCCACCCAAACGCGGCGCAATCTTGTCGCCCCATCCGAAACTGATCGGGTTTGCGATTTTGACGCCGTTGACTTCCTTCGCGTAAGGCGGAAGAAATTCGTTCTCGAAGCGAACACCCAGGTTGAGCGTCACTCGCGGCGTCACTTGCCAGGCGTCCTGCACATAAAAGCCCTGATTGCGTCCCGAAGCAGCGGCGTTGTGACGAATGCCGTCCTGCCAGACATAATAACCATAAGCACCGCGCGCGTTTTGAATACTGGCGCGCGTGAAGCCTTCGCCCCAGAAAATCTGGAAGCTGCCGTCGGGGAAATCGTCCTTGATGGTGTTCGACATGCGATTGAGCGAGTAGCCGCCCTTGAAGTTGTGCTGCTGCCCGAAAATCCGCGCGATGTAGCTGGCATCGAGATAAATATTGTGTCGCGTCAGCGTATCTTTCTCGACGGTGAAGGTATTGGTCGTTGTGGCGAATCCCGTCACACCGGCGAATTGCGCCGGAACGGGCGTACCGACGTAAGAATCGCCCGAAGTCGCGCGCAAATAAGTCACGAACGGCACGCGCGGAATGCCGTAAGTCGCGCCTTTGTCATTCAGGTATTTGTAACCGTAACGCGCCGACAAAATCAGCTTGGAAGTCGGCGTGTAGGTGAATGACGCCGTGTAGCCGTTGGCCGGCACGTAACCGCCCTGTGCCGCGACATTTGTGTTCGGTTGCGCCACCGCCGGATCAATACCGAGCAACAGCCCCGACACGCGGATCGGCTGCCAAAGGTAAGAGGTGTTGATTTGAATCTTCTGCGTCGGCGCGTAATCGAGCCGCGCCAGCCCCTGATGACGCAGAACGCGCGTGGTCGTTGTACGCGGCCCGCTGGTGTAATTGATCGAACGCTCGAAACGCGACAACGTCGGATAGTAGCCGGTGAAGAAATTCAGCCGATCTTTAACCAACGGCCCGCTCAGCGAAAAGCCGGGGAAGAAGTTGCGGTAATCGTCTTCTTTCTGGCGAAAGTAGTTGGCTTTGGAATTATCGCCCGGCAGCAAACGCCAGAAACCGCGCGGCGCGGAGTTGAGAGCCGCCGTATCCATTTGCAACAAAACATCTCCGTGGAAATCGTTGCCGCCGCTCTTGGTCGAAACGTTGACCACGCCGCCGATTGCACCGCCGTATTCGGCTTCCAAGCCACCGGTTTTGACCTGCACTTCGCGAACGAATTCAAAGGGAACGGCGCTTTCTCGACCGAGTGAGCCGTTGCGAATATTGGAAACATCCACGCCGTCCACGATGAAGACGTTTTCGGAACCGCTAGCGCCGTTGACGGAAAATCCGCCCGTGCCGCCGCCGGGATTGTTGCCGTTGGTTCCGGTGGTCACTGTTGGATTGCCCGCCGTGGCGACGCCGACGCCGCTGCCGCTGCTGCCACCGGCGGAACTGCCCGCCAGCGGATCGAAGATCACGCCCGGAGCAACTTGCAACAACGATTGAAAGCTGCGGCCCTTGGGCGTCACATCAATGAATTTCTCGTTAAGGCTGGTGGAGGTTTTGCTGCTGGTCACGTCAATCGCTTCGGTGCTGGCCGACACCGTGACAGTTTCACTGACCGCTCCCGTGGAAAGCGTGACATCGAGTTTCAGATCGTCGCCCAACCTTAATTCCACGCCTTCGTGCTTCACCACCTTGAAACCGTTCTGTTCGACGATGACGTTGAACGAACCGGCGGGCAATTTGGGAAAGCGATAAACGCCCTCCCTGTCAGTCACCACTTGCAGGGGACGCACCAGCGTCGGCCCCGCCACAGTCACGCGCGCGCCCGGCAGCTCGGCTCCGGCTTGATCTTTGACCGTACCGCTGATGGCCCCTGTGTTTTCCTGCGCCAGACCCGTTATGCCGACCAACGCCAGCAACGCAGCGCCGAGCAGCATCAGCCACGACTGTCGGCCTCGCGAAGCCAACCAACTACAGTCCGATTTTGAATACAATGAGTAGTTCATGGTTTTTCCTTTCTGTACCTATTCCGTCTTTGTTGTTTTGAGGCGGTCGGCAAGGTTAGACGACCTTACGCGATGCAGGCATTTGTAGGCGGACACACTTGTCCCACCCAGGCGGATTAGCCGCCTGCAACGTCAGACACACTTCTCCGGGCAGACAAACAAACTGCCTGTGGATAGAGTTTGGCGTTATGTCAAAGTAAGTGAGCTGAAACCGCCCCTACGAGTAATTGCGAGTTAATTCATTCCAGCAAGATGGACTAGCCGACACGGTGAGCAACCACCTGGCGATCAGAGCGCCGCAAGAATACAAAGTGCAAACATTGCGATTGACGCTTGCAATCAATAATTCCATTCTGCTGGCAGCGGCTGTAAAAGTCGTTTAGCGGGCGTAAAAAAAGAATGCCGAATGTTTTGCCGGTGTAAAAAGATTGATTCTCAAAAGTGGTAAGACAAGAAAATCAGGTCGTCTTGCGAGTTTTCAGTATTCTGAAGTCCTGATTTCCAAACGCGGAGAGTTCACCTTATAACGATTCGCAGTTGAGTCAGGCCGACACCACAAAAGAATCACGGATGAACACGAATCAGTTTTTAGGGTTGATCCGTGTTCATCCGTGTTTATTCGTGGTTGACGGTCGCCACCACTTGAAAACCGCTGTAAGCGCGTTCGCTTCAACATTCAGGCAACAGTCATCATCTGTCAGTAGCGTCGCGAACACGGCCGAATAGCTATGATTTAGATTGTTTGCGAAGTCGCGTTACATGGCTGCTGCCAGGGTGACGCCCGGGCCGTGCGGATGTTGCGTTTGATTGTCCAGAATATGGACTGAGCGATAGCCGTTTTCCTGTAACATCGCCAGCAATGAACCGAGTGTAGGCCAAAACGATTTTGCTGAAACTCCACTCAATGGATCTGCTATTCCACCTTCCTGATACCAGATGCCTCGGTAGCCATTGACCAGCGTATCGGCTGTCGGATCCGCCGCGTAATGCGTCCACAGAAACAGATTCGGGCTGACGCGAGGAAACTGTTGCACCAGCAACCAGGGTTCCGGCAAGTGATAGAGCAAACCGGAGCAAAACAGCGCGTCGAATTTGCCAAACGAAGCGAGGTCTGTGGCTTCCAGGTTGGCTTGGACAAATTCGACGTTGTTTGCTCCCAGCAATTTTTTCGCCAGTGTGGCGCGCGCCAGATTTTCCTGGCGGGCTTCGATGCCGACGACACGGCGCACGCCTGCGTGCTGTGCCAGTCCGATGGTATGTCCGCCTTCCAGCGAACCCAGCTCTAAAATTTCCTGCGCTGAAGGAAAGCATTGCCAGAACTGCGTCAGGCGTCCGTCCTGCAAGGCATCAAAATCGCCGCCATAAGCACGGCCTTCGATCACGAATTTGGTTATCCAGGGTTGTCGCGCGGCGAATTCGCGCTCAATTTCGGTTAGTGCCACTGTCTTGAAATCTCCTTTGTCAGCATTGGTCGCGCGAGAAAACACGCCGCGGCACACTACGCAAGCCGGCTTGATTGCGCAAGCGTCTTTTTTTGAAACTTTGATTTCCAAGCGCGAGCAGTTCGCTTTAGAATCGCGCTCGCTTCAACATTCAAGCAACAAGCACCAACAATTCACTTCCAATCACAGCGAGGTTCGAGTTTATGTTTACACGCCGCCTGCTGCCGCTCTGCGTTTTCGCATTGACGGCGCTTTTCCTGCCAGGATCAAACACCGCCGCCAATGTTTTTTTTGACGACCGCGACGAGCTTTTGAAAAAGATGGATGCGCGCGCCGAACACTACGGCCAGTTATCGCGTCGCATCTGGGAATTCGCCGAAGTCGGTTACAAAGAAAAGCAAAGCTCCGATTTGCTGAAAGCCGAATTGCGCGCCGCCGGCTTCCAACTGCGCGAAAATGTCGGCGAGATTCCGACGGCTTTCGTCGCCACCTTCGGCAGCGGCAAACCAGTCATAGGCATTCTGGGCGAATACGACGCGCTGCCGGGCTTGTCGCAGGAGTCTTTCGTTTCGGAAAAGAAAGCCATCAAGGCGGGCGCACCTGGTCACGGCTGCGGACACAATCTGTTCGGCGTGGCTTCAGCATTCGCAGCTATTACGTTGAAAGATTATCTGGCGGAAAAGAAGCTCAGCGGCACGATTCGCTTTTACGGCACGCCAGCCGAAGAAGGCGGCGCGGGCAAAGTTTTCATGGCGCGAGCTGGCGTCTTCAGTGATCTGGACGTGGCACTGGCCTGGCATCCGGGAGACGCCAACAGTGCGAGTTTAAAATCTTCGTTGGCCAATTTGACGGCGAAGTTTCGCTTTTACGGCACTGCCGCGCACGCCGCCGCTGCGCCGGATAAAGGCCGCTCTTCGCTGGACGCCGCGCTGCTGATGGCGCACGCAGTGGATATGATGCGCGAACACGTGCCGCAAAGCACGCGGCTGCATTACGTGATTACCAACGGCGGCGGCGCGCCGAACGTCGTGCCCGACTTTGCCGAGGTTTATATGTACGCGCGGCATCCCAGCATGCCAGTGCTCGATGGCATCTGGGCGCGCGTCATCAAATGCGCCGAAGCCGGTGCGCTGGCCACCGAAACGCGGATGGAGATGGAATTGGTCGGCAGCGTTTACAACGAACTGCCGAACGAACCGCTGGCCAAAGCAGTGGACAAAAATCTGCGCGCGCTCGGCGGTCTGAAGTACTCGGCGGAAGAACAAGCCTTCGCCGAAAAGCTGCGCCAAACTTTTTCGCTCGAAGGCGCGCTCGCGCTCGGCAGTCAGCAGGAAGTCCAGCCGATGGAAGACGGCGTCAGTTCCGGTTCGACGGATGTCAGCGATGTCAGTTGGATTGTGCCGACGACGGAGTTTCGCACCGCGACTTACGTTCCCGGCACGCCCGGCCACAGTTGGCAAGCCGTCGCTTGCACGGGTTCCGGTATCGGTCGCAAAGGCATGCTGCTGGCGGCCAAAACGCTGACGCTGACGGCGATTGATTTGCTCGGCGATCCGAAATTGATCGAAGCGGCCAAAACGGATTTCAACAAACGCCGCGCCGGTTACGAATACCGTTCGCGCATTCCGGCGAATCAAAAACCGCCGCTCAATTACCGCGACAAGTAGGTTGGCGGCGAGGCGTCCGGCGGGTAATATCGCGAGCGATATGCTGTTGAACATTCGTACACGGATCGGGCTGGTGTTGTTATTGATCTTGCTGCTGGCGGCGGGCGGCTGGCTGTACTCGCGACGGATCGCCCCCATCGAAATCGCGCGCTACGTGCCGGAGTCCGCCATCGGCTATTTTGAAATCAACAGCCTGCCGAACCTGCTCAGCCAAATGACCGCCACCAAAGCCTGGCAACAACTCGCGCCGGCATACGGCATTGCGGACAAAGCTGACCTTTTCAACCGGGCCAGCCGCTTCAGTTGGCTCACCCGGCTGACGGGCAATGACGAACTGGCAATTCTTTCCCAGTCGCAATTGGCCGTGGTCGTCACCAGTCTGGAAGCGCGCGGCGAAGCCATCAAACCCAGAATGGCGCTGGTGGCCGAAACCCACAGTCGCGCCGGCGACTTACGCAGCTTGATGGAAAAACGTTTGCCGGAATTGGCGCAGAAAGTTTTCGGGCAGACGCAAAAAGCAACCGCCGATCACAACGGCGTGCAGATTCTCAGCTTCAGCGCGCCGGACGCGGATCGAAAGCTGCTGGCCGCGCAAATCGAAAGCGAATTGATTCTGGCCAATCACGAAGAACCGCTGCGCGCCTGCATTGATGCGCGGTTGGGACGCGCTTCGGCCATCATCAACAATCCGCATCTGACACAGGCGCGTCCGGCAGCGGGCGCGGACGCAAACGTTTTCGGTTTTGTGAGCAGCGAAGGCGTCAAGCGTTTGCTGCGGCTGGGGACTTATCTGGCGGCGGGCGGAGTGGTCAGCAAAGCGATGCTGGCCGGAGCGGTCGGCGAAGTCTTCACTGAGTTTTCCGGCAAAACATGTGACGGCATTGCTTACGGCTGGAATTTTGAAGATGGTCAGGTGATGGATCGTTACGCTGTGCTGTTAAAACCCGATCTGGCCGAAAAGCTCAAAGCCGCCGTCAATCCCAATCCAAACCATGCGCAATCGCCCGCGCTAATTCCTGAGGCGGCGCGCGAAGTGACGCTGATTAAAGTCGCCAATCCCAGCAAAACGCTGGACAACATCGAAGCGCTGATTTCTTCGCGCGTGGACGTGGCGCAAAGTTTTCTGCTGCATCAATTCGTCCTGGGCATGCGCGAAGCGGCTTTCGGCGCAAAGTCCGGTGAACTAACCGGGGCCGCCGTCGGCGATGAAATCGCCAGTTTCAATTTGACGGGCGAACCACAAGACCGCGTCTGGCTGATTGCTGTGCGCGACCGCGCGTCGGCTTTGCGATTGACGGAAACCGTGCTGACGCAGTTCCAGAATCAACGCATCGCGACGGTGTCCCGCGAAACTATTGAGGGCGTCGAGTTGCTGCATTCGGGCGAAGCCTCGCGCGGGTCGGCGATGTTTCTGGGCGATTTTCTGGCGCTGGGCAAACGCGCGCAGTTGATTCGCCTGCTGGAAGCGCGACGCAACGGACAAAGTTTGAATGCCGCGCCGATGTTTGCTTCGGCGGGCAAACCATCGCCGCCCGCGCCGCTGTTGAGTTATTCCTCCGTGACGGAAGAAAGCGGCGAAATGATGGCTTCGTTGGCACGTATCTTTGGACAATCCGCTGTGGCGGCCTCCGCAGTCGGCCAATTGCCGCCGGCGGTCAGCGCGACTTCGCTGAACGAACAGGGGTTAGCGATTGAAACGCGCTCGCCGTTCGGCAATTTTCCCTTTCTCATTTCCTTAATTGCCTTAATTGATGGATCAACCAACCGATAAGAGTTTCAACCGAAATTCCGGCATTCTGCTGCGCGCTGCCAATCTGACGAAAGTCTATGCCGGTCGCGCCGAAGAGATCGTCATTTTTCGCAATTTGAACCTGGAAGTGTCTCAGGGCGAGATGATCGCGGTGCTGGGAACTTCGGGCGCGGGCAAATCCACACTACTGCATTTGCTGGGCGGACTGGATCGGCCTACTGCGGGCAGCATTAAAATTGGTGAGATTGACTTGGCAAAAAACGCTGAGCTAGACTTGGCGCGCTTTCGCAACCGACACATTGGATTCGTCTTTCAGTTTCACCACTTGCTTCCTGAGTTCTCCGCAACCGAGAACGTGATGATGCCGTTGTTAATCAACGGCACCGCGAAACGCGAGGCTACGACTCGCGCGCGGGATCTTTTATACCGTGTGGGACTGCAGACCCGCGCGGAACATCGCCCCGGTGAACTTTCCGGCGGCGAACGGCAGCGGGTGGCGCTGGCCAGAGCGTTGGCGTGTTCGCCAAAACTGCTGCTGGCCGACGAACCCACGGGCAATTTGGATGAGCGAACCGGCGAGGCGGTGCATTCATTGGTTCGCCAATTACAGCAGGAAGACGGGCTGACCGCCGTTATCGTCACGCACAACGAACGACTGGCGGCGACTTGCGACCGTGTGATGCGGTTGGAAAATGGAAAACTCGTTGAACTCCACACTTTACGCACATAAACGGAGTTCGGAACCTGTAACTCAGAACTTGAAGCAGTAGGATACGAATGTTCGAACGTTACACAGAGAAAGCGCGCCGCGTCATCTTCTTCGCGCGTTATGAAGCCAGTCAGTTCGGCGCGATTCAAATCGAAGCCGAACATATTTTGTTGGGGCTGATCCGCGAAGACAAAAATCTGACCTATCGTTTTTTCCACCGCTCCCACGCCACTGTGGAATCCATTCGCCGTGAGATCGAAGGCCGCACAGTTCTGCGCGACCGTATTCCCAACAATATTGATTTGCCATTGGCGGGCGAGGCTAAGCGCGTTCTGGCCTTCGCGGCGGAAGAATCCGAACGTCTGGGCAATCGGCACATCGGCACGGAACATTTGCTGCTCGGCTTGCTGCGCGAAGAAAACTCCATCGCTGCGGAGATTTTGTATGAACGCGGTTTGCGGTTGTCAGACATCCGGCAGGATTTGATGCGGCAGGCGAACATGGAACGCAATGCTCATCACCGCAAAGACACGCCGCACCTGTTCGAGTTTTGCCGCGACCTAACCGCCGACGCCCTGGAAGGCAAGCTCGATCCGCTGGTCGGACGAGATGAAGAAATTGACCGCGTGACTCAGATTCTCTGCCGCCGGACGAAAAACAATCCTGTTCTGATCGGCGAACCCGGCGTGGGCAAAACGGCCATTGTCGAAGGTCTGGCACAGCGCATTGTCAATTGCGAAGTTCCTTCCTTCCTGGTGGACAAACGAATTCTGGCGCTGGATTTGAGTTTGGTGGTCGCTGGAACCAAATACCGCGGACAGTTTGAAGAGCGCATGAAAACCATCATGCGCGAACTGATTGAAAACCCGCAGTACGTCGTCTTTATTGACGAAATTCACACTTTAATCGGCGCAGGTTCCGCCGAAGGCAGCCTGGACGCGGCCAATATTCTGAAACCGGCCTTGTCGCGCGGCGAAATTCAATGCATAGGCGCAACGACGCCCGCCGAGTTTCGCAAATCCATCGAACGCGACCGCTCGTTGGAACGCCGATTCCAAGCCGTCAAAGTGCCGGTTCCGAACGAGGAAGAAACCGTCATTATTGTCGAGGGCATCAAGGATCGTTACGAGTCTTACCACAACGTACGCTATACCGAAGACGCCATCGAAGCCGCCGTTTACCAGTCCAGCCGCTACCTGCCCGAACGATTCCAACCCGATAAAGCCATTGACGTAATTGACGAAGCCGGCGCGCGCGTCAAATTGCGCGTACAACGCGAAAGCGGCTACGTGCCGCCACCGCCGCGCTGGCAACGCGATCCGCGTGAACATAGAGACATGAGAGGAGATGCACGCGGAGAATCGCGTGGGGATTTCCGCAGCGATCTGCGCGACCGCGACCGCCTCTATTCCAGCGTCCGCCGCACGCCGCAATATTACGAACCGCCCGATTTTGAAAACGTCGCCGCCCTGGTCGTCAAACAGGACATTGAAGACGTGATTTCGCGTTGGACGGGCATTCCGATTTCTTCCTTGCGCGAAGGCGAAGCCGTCAAATTACTGCGCATCGGCGATGAATTGCATAAACGCATCGTCGGTCAGGAATCAGCAATTTCGGCGCTGGCGCGCGCCATTCGGCGTTCGCGCGCGGGCCTGAAAAATCCGAACCGCCCGGTCGGTTCATTCCTGTTTCTGGGGCCGACCGGCGTGGGCAAAACCGAAGTCGCGCGCTCGCTGGCGGATTTTCTGTTCGGTTCCGAACGGGCAATGATCCGCTTCGATATGTCTGAGTTCATGGAAAAACATTCCGTCTCGAAACTGATCGGCTCGCCGCCGGGTTATGTCGGTTACGAAGAAGGCGGACAGTTAACCGAGCGCGTCCGACGCAATCCATACTCGGTGTTGTTGCTAGATGAAATCGAAAAGGCACACCCCGACATTTTCAATATCCTGCTGCAAGTGTTTGAAGACGGCGTGTTGACGGACGCGCTGGGCAATACAGTGGATTTCAAACACGTCATCGTGATTATGACCTCGAATCTGGGCGCGCGTTTCGTCAGCAAAGGCGGCTTCTTCGGGTTCAATTCCTCGCGGCAGGACGCGCAAAGCAAGATCGAAGACCGAGTGATGAGTGCGGTGCGCGAAACTTTCAATCCCGAATTCATCAACCGGTTGGATGAAATCATCGTCTTTGAACCGCTGACGGATGACAATCTATTGAATATCGTCGGCTTGCTGGCCGATCAGATGAATCAGACGTTACGGCATCGCGGGCTGGAAATTCGTTTGACCGAAGGTGCCAAACGCTGGATCGTCGAGCAAACCTGCACCGACCGCAGCTACGGGGCCCGCCCGCTGCGCAGGGCTTTGCAAAGACACATCGAGGATCCGCTTTCGGAAGCCTTGATTCAGGGAGAACTGGCGGGCGCTTCCTTGATAGAGATTTTCCTGAATGACAATAAACTCGGCATACGTCCGTTGCCGCTGCTGGATGAGGAATTGCCATCGGCAGTGGAGCCATTGGACACAAACGAGGTGCTAGTGCATTAACACTCCGGCCACGAATTCGCGCGAATCGCGATCAATGACCTTTCAGTTTTACTCGCGCCGATTCGTGGCCTTTCTCTGTCCAGCCGAAAGTTTTGGCTGACTATTTCAATCACAGGCTCTTTGCGTATAATACGCAACCTTAAATTTAACACTGCAATCTTGGCAATGGTGATCGTTCAGTGGGCGTGCCTTTCAGCAGCAACGTTGCGGGGCAATGTCTGAGAGTCGCGCTGAAAGTGAGCGCGCGGCTTTATTTCGCAAGCATTCACGGACAGCGCCAACTCCTGGCCGATCCTAAACGATCAACATAGGTGGGAGAAGCTTCATGACCAAGCGCATACCCTTTTTGGCAAGCGCACTGATTCTAGCATTCATTACTCTTGTTCCGGCTCGACCGGCGTTTTCGCAAAATCAGGACGTTTTCGTGGAAGACGTGGAAATCCGCGGCAATCGCCGCATTCCCAAAGAATCAATCCTCTATTACGTACAAAGCAAACCGCAAGACCGTTTCGATCAAAACCTGGCCAATCGCGATCTGCAAGCCATTCTGCAAATGGGTTTGTTCGATCCGCTGGGAACCAAGCTGTACATCGAGGACGGCCCGCGCGGCGGCAAGATCATCATCTTTCAAGTGAAAGAGTATCCGCTTATCCGCGACCTGCAATATCGCGGGATGAAGTCGGCCACTGAAAGCGAAGTGCTGACGCGGTTCAAGGAACGCCGTGCGCAAATCAGCAAGGAATCGCAATTCGATCCGGCCAAAGCCAACGGCGCTCGACTGGTGCTGAAAGAGTTGCTCGCCGAAAAAGGCCATCCGAACGCCCAGGTGCAAATCGAAGTCGAAGATATTTCCGCCACGACCGTCGCGTTGATCTTCAATGTTGATGAAGGTCCGCGCGTTCGCGTCAAGGAAATCGAATTTACCGGCGACCGCGATGGGTTTTCCCAACGCCGTTTGCGCGGCGCGATGAAACTGGTCAAAGAGGCCGGTTTGATTTCGACCTTCACGTCCAAAGACATCTACTTCCGCGAAAAATTGCTGGACGATATTGAACGCGTCCGCTTCTTCCTGGGAACCAAAGGCTACCTGCAAGCCAAGATCGGCGAGCCTGTAGTGGAAGACGCAGGCACGGTTTCCGGTGGCTTCCCGCTGCCCATTCCCGGCTTGCGCAAAACCGGCCCCGGCAAAAAGATCAGCATTCCGATTGAGGTTGGTCGCCGGTACAAAATCACCAAAGTCGAAGAAAAAGGCGTGACGATCTTCCAACCGGGCATCATCAAAGCCGTCTCCGGGCTGAAAGAAGGCGATTACGTTGATGCCAAGAAGATTCAGGAAAACGTCTTCAAAGGCATCAAGGACGTTTACGGAATACAGGGTTACATCCAAGCCAGCGTGGATTTCATTCCCAAGTTCACGGACAAGACCGCCGAAGAAGGTGAAGTCGAAATCATGCTGGAAGTGGACGAAGGCCGACAGTTCACGCTGCGCCGCCTGGAATTCATCGGCAACACCAATACGCGCGACGTGGTCTTGCGCCGCGAAGTGCTGCTCAACGAAGGCGATCCTTACAACAAACGCTACTGGGATTTCTCGCTTAACCGGCTGAACCAGTTGGGGCTATTCGAGGAAGTGAAGGAAAAGGACGCCATTACGCGCACGAACGACCGCGATCAAACGGTTGATATTGACTTGCAGGTCAAGGAGCGCGGACGCCAGGAAATTCAGTTGAACGGTGGCGTGTCCGGTTTCGCCGGCAGCTTTTTCGGCATCACCTATTCCACCAACAACCTGCTTGGTTACGGCGAATCGCTGAGTCTGGCGCTGTCGGGCGGCAACCGTCAGCTTTCGGCGCAATTCGGTTTCACCGAACCGTATTTGTTCGGTAAACCGATTCAATTGGGCTTCCAGCTTTTCACCTCCAAATATCAGTACATTGGTCAGGGCTTCAATTTCGCACAGGCCAATCAGATTTTGCAGGCGAGCTTTTTCGGCTTGTCTTCCGTGGACGCGGACACGCTCTTCACGCAGCGAACGACAGGAGGTTCTGTCAGCATCTCCGCGCCACTGGCCTTGTTCACGAAGAAGTTCCCAACTTTCGCACGCTCGACGCGGTTTGGATTGTCCTATTCGCTGGCGACCAACAGCATCGAAGATCCGAAGGTCAACCGTGACGCTGATCCGACCAACGATATTCCGGTGACGTTTTCGCAACCGAAAATTCTAACCAGCCGCGTTACGCCGAACATTTATTACAACACGAAAAACGGCACGCTTGATCCGACCAACGGGCAAAGTCTGTTTCTAGGTTTCTCGCTGTCGGGCGGCATTCTGGGCGGTGACGTGAACACCTTCGCGCCTTCGTTGGAGTATCAATACTTCAAACCGGTCTTCCGCCGCCGGACGGAAAAGCCGCACGTTGTGGCAATGCGTTTGCGCGCCGATCACATCCGCACCTTCGGCACCCCCTTCACCACCCAGACCCTTTCATTCGTCGGCGGCATTCCGCTTTACGAGCGGTTTTATCTGGGCGGCGAATACGACCTTCGTGGGTATAACTTCCGTTCGATTTCGCCGGTCGTTCCGGCAGACTCGTTCCTTTCGACCAAGAACGTGGTAGCCAAAGTGAGCGACCCGGCGGATTCGACCAAGTTAATTGATGCGCCGGCAGGCACTGTGGCGCAAAGCGTCATCCGCAACTACACGTTCGAGGCTCCTGAAGGCAACTGCACCCAAGAGCCTTCCTCCGCTTGCAACGTACTCAGAGCGCGGCGTTTCTTCACGCCGATTGGCGGTGATACGCAGTTCATTTACAACCTGGAATACCGCATTCCGGTTTTCAGCGTGCTTTCGATTGCCGCTTTCACGGATGTCGGCACTTCGTTCAACGCGCGGAAATATAAAGATCAGTTGTCCACCACCAACTTCATCAACCAGACCATCACGCCCTCCGGCGTCACACTCAATCCGGCGGGTCGCGTGGCGACGGCGGAAGAACTGGCCAGCGCGCCGCGCGATGTGCTGGGCAATGCGATTGGCTACCGGACGATTTTCCTGCAAGGCGATTCGCGCGATTACAGCATCGTTCGCACCTCGGAACAGAATGTGAAGTTCCTGTCCGATCTGCGTTCTTCGATGGGACTGGAATTCCGCGTGCAGTTGCCCGTGATTAACGTGCCGTTCCGTTTGATCTTCGCTTACAACCCACAGGCGAAAACAGATATTACCGATCCGACCGTGCTCTTCATCGAACGCCGCACAGTGATGCGCTTCAGCGTCGGACGAACGTTTTAGAAAAGTGCTTGGTGGTTGGCAGTTGGTGATTGGCGAAACGCTCTTGTTAGTCGGTCACCAGTCACCAACCACCAACTGCCAACCACCACCGAAATAGACTGGAGACCTCTAAGAGAATGAAAACCAAGCTCATACCGACCCTGGCAGCGTTGCCTTTGCTGCTCTTGCTGTTGTTGACCGGCGGCGGCAATGCATTGGCGCAAAACGGCGGCCAGCCAGAAAAACTCAAAATCGGCATCGTTGACGTTCTGGCCTTCCGCGATGGAATCGGCGAACTCAAAGCGAAGTACGACAAGCTGCAAACTGAATTCGCCACGGCTGACCGCGAAATTCAGGCGATGCAAACCAAACTGGCTTCGCAGGAAAAGGTCTTGAACGAAAACAAGAGCCTGACGCCGCAACAAGCCGCCAAACTGTCCGACGAGTTTGAACAGGGCAAAAAGGATTACAACCGCAAGGTCGAAGACTTCCAGGCACAGGTGCGCAAACGCGAGGATGACGAAACCGGTCCAATCAAGGAAAAACTGGGCAAGTTTCTCGAACAATACTGCGCCAAACGCAACATCACCTACGTCTTCGACGGACGCGCCCTGCAAGAAACAGGCATCGTCATTTACGCGGCCCCGACGGCCAACATCACGGACGATTTCATCAAGGAATACAACAAGGCATATCCGGCCCCGGCAGGAGCGGCCAGCGCCAAGTAACAAGCGGAGTTTCCAACAGGTTTTCCGATTGACAACTCGCGACAAACGGAACGTTGATTGAAGTTTGTCGGATAAATTTCGTTAGGAGTGTGAAGAATTATGAAGAGACTGATTTTTGCATTCGCCATCACCACCGCATTGTCGCTCGCGGCATTTGCGCAAACCCCGCCGCCGCCGCGTCCGGCGGCCAACAATGCCGCGCCGGCTGCCAGTACTCCCGCTGGCGGCACGGGTGCTGAAGGTAAACTCGCCTACCTCAACAGTTCGCGTTTTCGCGACGGCATCACTGAACTGAAAGACAAAATTGACGCTTTGAATAAAGAATTCGAGCCGAAGAAAAAAGAAGTTCAGGCGCTCGAAGATGACGTCAATAATCTGAAGAACAAAATCAACACGCAAGGTCCGACTGTCAGCGCGCAAGTCCGCGCTCAGTGGGTCGAGGAAGGCACTGAAAAAGAGCGTCGGCTGAAACGCTTGGCTGAAGATTACGAGGCGCTCGGACAAAAGCGTCTGGCCGAAGCATACCAGCCGGTTTCCGACAAGATCATGAAGTTCCTGGACGCTTACTGCCAGCAACGCGGCATCGTCATGGTGATGGAAGGCGGCGCGGTTCAGCAAACACAGGTTCTGCTCTGGGCTTCGGCGGCGACTGACATCACCGACGACTTCATGAAAGAATTCAACAAGACCAACACCGGCGGCGCAGCCGCTCCGAAAAAATAACCGTCGGGATTCATCTCCGGCGTTGAAAAACGGAACGCTGAGCGACGGATTGGCATTCGTCGCTCAGCGTTCCGTTTTTTCCCCACCCATTTGTTATGACACTTGCCGAACTCGCCCAATTTATTCAGGCTGAATTGAAAGCCGAATCGCCTGCCACCGCTGATATCACAATCACAGGAGTCAATGCGCTTGGTTCCGCGCAATCCGGCGAAGTCACGTTCATTTCCGACGCCGCCCGCCTGTCACAGGCGCAAGCGTCCGCCGCCGCCGCCTTCATCGTCCCGCGCAAACTCTCCGATAGCGACAAACTCACCGGGCGAAATCTGTTGATCGCCAAAGACGCCAAACTCGGTTTCGCCCGCGCCATTCAAGCGTTCCACGCCAAACCATATCAGGCGCGCGGCGTCAGCCAGGATTTGGCCGTCGGCGAAGATTCCACACTCGGCGCGGACTGTTCGATTCATCCGCGCGTAACCATTGGCCGCCGTTCGATCATCGGCGACCGCGTTACGCTGCATCCCGGCGTGGTCATCGGCGATGACTGCCGCGTCGGCGAAGACTCGGTTCTTTTCGCCAACGTCTCGGTTTACGACGACACGGAAATCGGCGCACGCTGCCGCATTCACAGCGGCACGGTGATCGGCGCAGACGGATTCAGCTTCACGCCCGATGAACAGGGCCGCCAATTCAAGCTGCTGCAAACGGGCCGCGTCGTCATCGAAGACGATGTGGAAATCGGTGCGAACTGCTGCGTGGATCGCGCGGGCTTCGGTGAAACCCGCATTCATCGCGGCGCGAAATTCGACAACCTGATTCAAATCGGCCACAACGTCGAAATCGGCGAAGACACAGTCGTCGCCGCGCTAGCAGGCTTTTCCGGCGGAACGAAAATCGGCAACCGCTGCATCCTGGCCGGCCAGATCGGAACCAACCAGCACATCACCATCGGCGACGGTGCCATCATCACCGCCCGCACCGGCGTGACGAAAAGCGTCGAAGCTGGCAAACTGATGGGCGGCATGATGGCCGCCATGGATTACCAACAATGGCGCAAATCACATGTGCTTTACACTCGCTTACCTGAATTATTCGACCGGCTGAAAAAACTCGAAAAATGTGTTGATGCGACAAGTGGTAAGTAATGCCATCAACCCTCA
>CAZRXE010001387.1:0-1684 GCA_964603695.1 uncultured Heliomicrobium sp. | reverse complement strand
AGAGTTCGAGTTGTTGGAAAACAACCGTCCGCAAAAGATCGAATTCTTCAGTCGCGAAGTTGTCGGCGTAAGCAACAAAGAGAAAGCCGATTCGCCCGCCGGAACCAAAAACACCAATGCCGTTTCTCCATCGCTGACGCCTGCCGCCAAACTGACACGCACGATTGCGCTTTTTGTGGACAATGTCCATCTCACCTTCGACAGCCTGGACCGCACCAAGCAAACGCTCCGGCGTTTCGTCAATGAACAGATGACGGAAAACGATCTGGTTTGTATCGTCACCGCCGCCGGCAGCGTGGGAATCGTCAATCAGTTCACGCAAGACCGGCAGTTGCTGCTGCGCGCAATTGAAAAGCTGACGCTTTGGCGCATCAACGACCATGACACGCTGCTTTCGCCTTATTTGGCAGCGCGTGTGAGCATCAATAATCCCGAAGCCTTGCAATTGGGAATGATGATCATCGAATCCGAAAACCCTTCCATCAAAGGGTTGAACACCAAAGCCCTGGAAACGGAGTTACGTGCCAAATCAATGATGATTCTGGCCGATGCCGGTTATCAACGTAAGGTGACGCTGGGGACGCTCAAGGCTTTGACTGACCGGTTGGCCGAGTTGCCCGGTCAGCGATTGCTGTTCCACTTTTCCGAAGGGTTTTCATTGGCGGCAAACGGCGGCAGTTATGATTCTGACGATGTTACTTCGGCAGTCAGCCGTGCCGCGCGTGCCGGAGTGGTCTTTTATATTTTTGGCACGCAGGGGTTGACGGTTCCCGTGCTGCCGGTCTCTCACGCAGGCATTGTTGAGGGCAAAAAATCCTATTCCGTCGCAGGAAGTGCTCCAATAACCATGTCTTCCATTCCAAGCTACTTGAACGCCAGGAACATGGATCAAAGAACCGCTTTGATTGCCTTGGCATTGGACACCGGCGGTAAACCATTTTTCGAGACAAACGACCTGAATGGACGCATTGCGCAGGCGCTGGAAGAAAACAGGATTTACTACACGCTGTCTTACTACCCGGAAGACGAAAACAATCCGAAAAAAGCGCGCAAGCTGACATTGCGGGTAAAAGGCCATCCTGAATACGAAGTTCGCACGCAACGCAGCTACGTTCCCGCTGAATTGTTACGCGCCGAAAAAGAAAATGCCGCGCTCACGCCTCGGCAACGGCTGGCGCGCGCCATGATTTCGCCTGTGCCGGTCAATGCGCTGGGCATCAGCGTTGCAGCCGATTATTTCGAACGCGAAGGCGATGCCAATCAGGTGTTGCTGCAAACCTATATCGAAAGTGACAAGTTGGATTACCGGCAGCAGGAAGGCAGTCAGGCTTTCAATCTGGAGGTGGCGACGGCGATTTATGACGGCGCTGGCAAACTCATCAGCGGTTGGAGCGATGAAATTAAAGGCGCTTTCAAAGCCGAACAGTTTGAACGCTCCAAAAATGCCGGATTCAGACAGTTCAAATGGTTGTCGCTGAAGCCTGGCTTGTACCAAGTTCGAGTTGGGATTCTGGAAGCAACCACGGATCGTTTGGGGACGGCCTTGACCTGGGTGGAAGTGCCGAAGCTTGGACAGAACAAAACTTTGGTCAGCAATCTCATGCTGATGTATCAAACGGAAGAACAGGCCGACTCGACGAAAAGCGGTTCGCTGTCGCAATTCAGGCAAGGCATACGGATTTAC
>CAZRXE010001386.1:0-1960 GCA_964603695.1 uncultured Heliomicrobium sp. | reverse complement strand
GTCGTAATGAAGCGGCCTAAAATCGGCAGCATGCCAATCACCGGGATTGAACTGCGTCCATCGGATTTGAGCTGCTGCTGCACGCCTGCCACGACTGCCGTGCGGCCATCAAGGACACGCGAAATCGTCGTGAGTTTGCGTTGCGTAAATTCCGGAGTTTGCGTCGAACCACCTGAGCCGGGAACCACCGAAGATGATTCCAGCGTCATTTTCATTTCGATGTAGCCTTCGCCCGTGACGGTTGGTGTGATGTCAATATTCAATCCGACATCCTGATATTGGAAGCTACTGATGCCGCTGCCGAACCCACCGAGTCCGCCTAGCGCGCTGCCGATCCCTGTGCCGACGCCTGTGCCGACGCCTGTGCCCGTCCCCGTCGTCTGTTGCGGATAAAAGCCTGTCGGATAGGAATATCCGAGGTTGACCGGAACACGGCGTCCGACGTTGGTCTTATTCGATTGTCCGTCAATCGCGTGGATGTTGACGCGGCCTACCGATTTGGCGTTCGACTTATTTTGTAACAGCGACAGCGTTGTGGGCGGTGCGGCTAACAGCGCGCCAAAGCCCGTTCCAAGTGCCAGGGTATTAATGCCCGGCGAGGCTGCCAACGCGGCGGCGGAAAGGGCGCGAACACCAAGGCTACCCAAGTTATTGAGCCCGCCCACCGGGATTTTTTCGGTTGTGGTGATCGTGCCGCCGCGACCGTCGCTCGTACGAATGGCGGCATCGTAGGTCGAAGGATCAAGCGCCACTTGATTGCCGATTTGTTGACTGGTGTTGTGGGTTACTTCAAAAATTTCGACATCTACGGCGACTTCCGCGCGGTTCTTGTCAATGCTGTCAATGACCTCTTGCACCATCTTCAGGTCTTCGGCTGGGGCGCGCACGATCAGCGCGTTCAGTTGGGCCGAAGCCGCAATCTGGCGCATCAACCCCGCGCCGCCACCCTGCAACATTTGCTGCACGACCTGCCGTGCTTCTTCGAGCTTAGCGTTGTTGATATAGAAGGTTTTGACCATTAACCGCTCAAAGCGTTGGCGGTTGGTTGGGTTGTCGAAATAGATGAGAATCGTGCGCCGATCCAGTTGCTCGAAGGTCAGTTTCTTTTGAATAAAGATGAAATCCAACGCGCGCGCCAGCGTCGTGTTTTGCAACTCTAAATTGTACTTCGGCTCATCGCGGAAGGTTTCGTCGAAGATCACGTTGAGGCCGAGTTGCCTGGCAATATTGGAGATGACCTGTTTGAGTGCGGTGTCCTTGTAAGAGATGGTTGACGCTATGTCTTTTGACCGTGTGCGTTGTGGCGACTTCGTTTGGATATCCGTGGCGCTTGCCATAATGGCACCCGTAGCGGGATTCATTTTCGGTGCGTCCGCCAACCCTGCTGCGGCTTTCTGGAATTCCACCATGCGCTTCATTTTGATGAGCATCACTTCGTTGGTCTGGTCATAGGCGAAGGCTTGTTTGTAAGCGGTGTAGGCGCTGGCAAAGTCGTTCTCGGCGGCAAAGGAATCACCGCGTTTGCCGAACATGCGCGAGGCTTGTTCCATCGCGCGCCGCATGTGCAGGTTGTATTCGATATTGCTCGGATCAGCCACCGCCGCCAGGATGAAGGCCTGCGCGGCCAAATCCCATTTTTGCTCAGCCTCGTACTTCAGTCCTTCCGAAAAATTCTTCTTGGCCTTTTTCGTATCCACCTTTTTGTCGGCGAAGACCGAGTAGGGAAGACTGAGACACACGGTGAGGATGAGTGTGGTAACAGTACGGAAATAGTTTTGTTTTCTCATAACTTTAACCTTCGCTAGTAGGGCCAGGGGCTACGCAGCCAAACGGCCTTTCCCCCCACAGCTAGTTCATTTGTTCGACGAAAGTGACGCGGTTGATTTCGTAGAGCGTTGTCTGTCCTTCAAACACCAGGCGCAGCGCCGATTCGCGCAAACTGCCTAAGCCTTCTTCCCGC
>CAZRXE010001385.1:0-2566 GCA_964603695.1 uncultured Heliomicrobium sp. | reverse complement strand
GCGGGCGGCGCGCGCGGCGCTGCGGGCAAGTACTTTCACACCTTGCCGGGCGGCGGTCTGGCGCATCTGTGTGACGCGGAAGCCGGGCGCTTTGTCAGCACGCATCTGGGCGCACAAACGCTGTTCAAACAGCACTGGCTGGCGAGCGCCACGTGGCTGGCCTTGCACGAATGGAGCGCCACCGGCCCGCGCAGGCCGGGCGAGACGAATCATTTTTCGAACTTCGGCGCGGGCTGGCGCGGGCGCGCGGGGTGGACGGCGCAGTACGTGTTTTCGATCAATTACCAGCATCCGCGCCCGACGCATGGCTTCGTGCTGCGTTACGATTTTACGCGGGAACGTTGAACGCGATGTCGCATGCTGCCGCCCTGCACGGCGCGGGCGGGCGGCAATTGTCAGCCAATAGACTGGTCGCCGCGCCGCTAACTCCTTGTTTCCTTGTCAACCACGCGCGGCACATGCGTTGCACTTGGTGAAGCCGCGCGGAACAGCCCTGAACCGCAAACACCAAGTCACACACACCGCAGCAAGGGCGGTGGCTTTATCCAACAAGGAGTTTCGACGATGTTCAAAATCAATCGCATTTTTTTAGGCCTGCTGGCCGTGGCGCTGGCGTGCTGCGCAAGCGTGGCGGCGCAGGTCGTCATCAATACGCCCGCGCCCGGCTTGCCCGCCGGACGGGCAGCGCAGGCGAGCAGCGACGCGCCGGGGTCTGTGTTGATTTACAGTTTCTACACTTCCGAAGCGGGCGGCGGCACTCAGAACACAGAGTTCAGCATTACCAACACCAGTCATAACTATCAAACCGACGTGAACCTGTTTTTCATTGACGGGAAAACGGGGCGCGTCACGGATTCGGCGATTTGCCTGCTGCCCACGCAAACCGCGCATTGGTCGGCGGCGGAATTCGATCCGGGCGTGACGGGTTACGTTGTCGCCGTGGCCGTCAACGGCGCGGGCTGGCCTGTGGCGGCGAATCATTTGCTGGGCAGCGCCAACGTCAAACTCAAATCCGGTCATGCGGCGAACCTGCCCGCGCTGGCCGTACCCGCGCTGTTTGAAGGCGCGCTGCCGGGACGCGCCGGCGATGCGAACAAAGTGACGCTGCCTTTTGACGGCGTGCGTTATGCGCGGCTGGCGCGCGCCGTGGCGGTCGGCCAGTTTGCGCCGCTTGCACAAGCGAATGCGCCGCTGCTGGCGATGGCGCGCATTGGCGGCGATTTGACGCAAACCGCCGCCGCGCCGCTCGGCCCACTCGCCGGGGACGTGCATGACGAATTCCAAAACGAATTTCCGTTCACGACGACCGAGACGACGCCGCAGTTGGTGCGCGAACTTTCCGATACGTTTCCCGCTTTGCAGCCCGTGCCGCTGTCGGCGCTGCTGAGCAATTCCCAGGGCTGGCTGCGCGTTTGGGCCGGCGAAGACATAGGGCTGGCGGGCGCTGTACTCAACTTCAACGCGAACGCGGGCAGCGCGCCGAACGCCTTCAACGGCGGGCAACCGCTGCGCACGCTGACGTTGGCGCACAAAATCGAACTGACGATTCCCGTCAGGCCTTCGACCTGCGACGCGGCGGAGGCGAGCGATTTGGCTGTGAGCGCACGTGTTTCCGCCGGCAATGCCGCGCCCGACGGCGAACTGACTTACACCGTGACCGTCACCAACCACGGCCCGGACGCGGGCCAATTCAATTTGCGCCACGACCTGCGCGGCCCGGCGACGATGGCGGCTTGCACGCCGCTCAATGGCGGCGCGTGCTATTCGCCCTTTATTTACAGCCACACGACGCCGCTCGCCGCCGGACAAAGCGTCACCGTCCTCTGGCGCGTGAAGGTGGATGCAGCGGCGGCCAACGGCGCGGAAGTAACCAGCCGCATCTTCGCCGAACCGCAAGCGACGAGTGATTTGTATCAAGGCAACAACTACGCTTTGTTGAAAGCCACGGTCGGGCAAAGCACCGCCGGGCAATACGGTTTGTCGGGCGGCGCGTTCCGCAACAACCTGCCTCTGGCCGATACGCTGATCTTCTTCCAGCCCATCGGCAACAGCGCGGCGGCGACGCCCGCGATGGTCAAGACCGACCGCAACGGCAAGTGGAGCCAGTCCGGCTTTGTCGAAGGACAGACGTACCGCGTCAGCGCCAGTCGTCCGGGCTGTCGGTTCACGCCGTTGATCGTGCGACAGGCCGGCGATGAGTTGTACTTTGTCTGCCGCTGACAGGGCCGCGAAGCGCGAGCGGCAGCCAACCGGCGCGGCGGGCGTGCAAACGTGCGCCGCGCCGGCCCTTGTTTATCAGGAGGAACGCAGGAAATGAACAAATTCAGCAAACTCTGGATTGTCTTGGCGCTGCTGTGGTGCAGCGGCGGCGGATTTCTTTTACGGACGGCAGCGCAAAACACGCCGAATCGCTGGCGGCAGTTGACGCAATTGCGGAGCGATTTCGGTCTGCTGCGCACCGTGAAGCACGGTGCGGCGAATTACGGCTGGGCGGATGGGCCGAACCTCTATCGCTCCGAAGACGGCGGCCAGTCGTGGACGCCGACGAATAGTCCGGGCGGGCAGC
>CAZRXE010001384.1:0-6542 GCA_964603695.1 uncultured Heliomicrobium sp. | reverse complement strand
ACTTTCACCATCAAAGGCTTGCCCCCCGGCGAATATGAACTCGAAGCTTGGCACGAACGATTTGGCGCGAAAACGATGAAAGTTACGGTCGCCGCCAAGGCCGACGCCAAAGCGGATTTTTCCTTCAACGCAGCAACGGCTTACAACGCCGGTTCGCTGAAAGTTCAACCGGCGCTGATTCTGCCTTAGCAATGCTGAAGTCGGAATGATGAGTGATGAGGAAAAACATTCATTACTCATCATTCCGACTTCCTACTTACGATAATGGGACGTTTGCTCGCAATTTTGCTGTGGCTGCTGACGGGCGGAACGATTGCGTTTTTTGCCTGGTCGAAGACCAAAACCGGCTGGTGGTTTCCCGAAGCTGTTTCGACGCATGCAGCCGCGATGGACAGCCAATTCAATTTGACCTGGTTGGTCGTCGGCGCGGCGTTTTTGCTGGCACAAGTCGCGCTAGGCCTCGTCGTCTGGCGGTTCCGCGCCAAAGACGGCGAACGCGCCAATCATTCCGAAGGCAACACTCGAACGGAATTGCTGCTGGTTGCTGTTACCGCTGTGACCTTCATCGCGCTGGCCATTACGGGGCAGCGTGTCTGGGCCAATCTGCATTTGAACCAAGCGCCGCCCGACGCTGTTCAGGTCGAAGTCACCGGCCAGCAATTCCTCTGGAATTTCCGTTATACCGGTGCGGACGGAAGATTTGGTTCCACCTCGCCTAAGCTTTATGACGACAGGGACAATTCCGTAGGCGCACGGCCCGGCCCGCTGGGCGTTGATCCGAAAGACCCTTCGGGCAAGGACGACGTGGTTTCGGGTTTGATGGTCGTGCCGGTCAATCGCCCCATCAACGTTACGCTGCGCGCCAAAGACGTGACGCACGATTTCTTCGTCCCGGCTCTGCGCTTGAAGCAGGACGCCGTGCCGGGCTTGAAGATCAACATTCATTTCACCGCGACAAAAGAAGGCCGCTACGAAATCGCCTGCGCCGAATTGTGCGGACAGTTGCATCATCAGATGCGCGCTTATCTGGAAGTCAGGTCACAAGCCGAGTTTGAAAAATGGTTGAATGAACGCGCCCCCAAATAACGCTCATGGCTGAATCAATCCAAACAATCCACTACGCCCCAACCGGATTCATCCGCCGGTACGTTTTCAGCACCGATCACAAGGTCATCGGCATTCAATATTTCTTTCTGGCGCTGGCGGCGGCGCTGGTCGGCGTGGCGATGTCGCTGCTGATGCGCTTGCGGCTGGCCTGGCCGACGGAGCGTTGGCCGATGCTGGAAGCCGTTTTCCCCGAAGGTTTCAAGGACGGATTGATGCAGCCGGAGTTTTATCTGGCGATGGTCACGATGCACGGGACGATCATGGTGTTTATGGTCTTGACCACCGCGCCGCAATCGGGTTTCGGCAATTACTTTTTGCCGATTCAACTGGGCGCGCGCGACATGGCCTTTCCCGTGCTGAACATGCTTTCGTTCTGGATCACGTTTTTGAGTTTCGTTGTGCTGATCGCTTCGCTGTTCGTGGCGGGCGGTTCGCCGCTCGGCGGTTGGACGTTTTATCCGACGTTGAGCGCGATTCCTTCCGCCGGGCCTGGACAGGCTTTGGGCGCGGATTTGTGGATTGTCAGCATTGCGCTGTTTTGTGTGGCGTCGTTGCTGACGGCGCTGAATTTCATCACCACGACTTTGAACATGCGCACCGAAGGAATGTCCTTGATGCGCATGCCGCTGACTTGTTGGGGTTGGTTCACAACGGCGGTCATCGCTTTGCTGGCCTTTCCGGTTTTGCTGGCGGCTGGAATCCTGTTGCTGCTGGATCGCAACGCCGGCACAGGCTTTTTCATTCCGGCGGGGACTTCCGTTTCTGGCAATCTGATTCCGGGCGGCGGTTCGACCTTGCTGTGGCAGCATCTGTTTTGGTTTTTCGGCCATCCTGAAGTTTACATAGCCATTTTGCCGGGAATGGGCGCGGTGTCGCACATTCTGGCGACCTTCGCGCGCAAACCCGTTTTCGGCCATCAAGCAATGGTCATCGCGCTGTTTGCCATCGGGCTGCTGGGTTTTCTGGTTTGGGGACATCACATGTTCATCAGCGGCATGAACCCGCGCGTGGCCATTGCGTTTTCCGTTTTGACGCTGGTCATTGGCGTGCCGTCGGCGGTCAAGACCTTCAACTGGCTCGGTACGCTTTGGGGCGGACGGATTCGTTTCACCACGCCGATGATGTTCGCTATCGGATTCGTCTCGTTGTTCGTGGCGGGCGGCGTGACGGGACTGGTGTTGGGACAAACGGCGCTCGACATAGTCTTTCACGACACGCACTTCGTCACCGGACACTTTCATTTGATTATGGGCGTGGCGGCGGTCTTTGGCATTTTCGCGGCGACGTATTTCTGGTTCCCGAAAATGTTCGCGCGGACGATGAACGAGGGTTTGGGCAAACTCCATTTCTGGCTGACCTTCATCGGCGTTTATGCGATTTTCATTCCGTTTCACGTGCTGGGCATCGCAGGGCATCCGCGCCGGTACGCCGATTCGAGCGGTTATGAATTCTTGCGCGCGCTGGATCCGCTGCATGTCTTCATCACCGTGGCGGCGTTGGCGACGGCGGCGGCTCAATTGATTTTTCTGGCGAATTTCTTCTGGAGCTTGTTCAAAGGCCGGAAAGCCACCAACAACCCCTGGGAAGCGACGACGCTGGAATGGACTACGCCGACGCCAGTGCCGCACGATAACTTCGGCGAGCGGGTTCCAACCGTAAACCGAATGCCTTATGAATTTTCAGTGCCGGGCGCGGCCAAAGATTTCCTGATGCAGAACGAGCAGTAACAAAATATGCCTGCAACAATCACCAAAAATGACGATCCGATTCTGGGTAGCGGAGACGGCGGCGGAAACCTTGACGATCTGCTGGGCTACGGCGGGAGCGACGGCGACGGCGACAAGCCGGAACCGGAGCGCACGCCGCCGCCTGAAGGTTATAAAATCGGCATGTGGCTGGTGCTGGTCAGCGTGACGATGCTCTTTGCGGCTTTGGCGAGCGCGTACATTTTCAATAGCGCGCAGGCGATGCCGATTGTCATGCCGAAAGTGTTGTGGCTGAGTACGACAATAATTTTGGTCAGCAGCGCCACGCTGGAAATAGCCCGGCGCGCCCTGAAACGCCGCGTCGAAAACAGTTTCCGCCTATGGATCGGCGTAACCACGGCGCTCGGATTCAGCTTTTTGATCGCGCAACTGATTGCCTGGCGACATTTGAGCGAAAGCGGGTTTTACGTCAATCGCAATCTGCACAGCGGTTATTCGTATTTGTTCACGGGCTTGCACGGCGTTCACTTGATCGGCGGATTGGCGGGTTTGTTGTTCGTCACCTTGCGCAATCAGGCCAGATGGACAGCGTTGCGGCGGCGCGTGGCTCTGGATGTGACGGCGCTTTTCTGGCACTTCCTGACCGGGCTTTGGATCATCCTTTTCGTTATGCTTTTTTTCTGGAAGTAAAATGAACGCAATCAACGCTGAACAATCTTTCCCGGCCACGCAAATTAGCTGGCGCGGCGGCGCGTCGCCCTTCGGCATCGGCCATCGGAAGTTGGGCATGTGGCTATTCATTTTGTCCGATTCGCTGACCTTCGGTGCGCTGCTGGCAAGTTACGCTTACGTGCGCGTCGCCGCAGATTTTTGGCCGAAGCCTTTTGCCTTTTCGCCGAGCATCATTTTTTCCACGGTGATGACCTTTTGCCTGCTCTCCAGCAGTTTGACGATGGTCCTGGCGGTTGCGGCTTCGGCGCGAGGCGACCGCGCGACGATGGTCAAATGGATGCTGGCGACGATGGCCGGCGGCGTGGCTTTTCTGGCGCTGCACCTGATCGAATGGACTCACCTGATCGGCGAAGGCTTGCGACCGTTCAGCGTTCCGGCGGCGTGGGGTGAGCCTGAAAAAAATCTGAATGCTTCGCCGATGTTTGGCGCGACGTTTTTCGCAATTACCGGGCTGCACATGCTGCACGTGTTTTCAGGAGTGATTTATCTGGGCGTGACGGCGGCGCGACGACGCGCTCCGCACGAGGACGTGGAAATCAGCGGCCTTTACTGGCATTTCGTGGATTTGGTTTGGATGTTCGTCTTCCCGCTGATTTATCTGCTTTCGATCAAATACTGATGATGAAAATCGTAACGACAAAAACTTATGCGATGGTCTGGCTGTGGCTGGTGGTGCTGACCGGCGTGGAAGTCTTTCTGGGTTATCGCCACATTCCGGCGGCGATGTTGCTGGCCGCTGTGGTCGGCCTTTCTATTATCAAGGCCGTGCTGATTATGGCGTATTTCATGCACCTGAAATTCGAGCGGCTGAGTTTGATTCTGACCATCGTGCCGGCGATGGTTATCTGCCTGCTACTGTTTCTGGCGTTTTTCCCGGACGGCTGGCGCGCACTGCAACTGAAATCATTTCGGTAACGATGATGCTTCGATGGTTGGCGAAAGTTTTGTTGGCTCTGGCGGCGTTGTTCGCGACGGCGATCAATGCGCCGGCGCAGTGCGCAATGTGCAAAGCCAATGTCGCCAATGCGGAAAACGCCGCTGAAATTTCCGGCACGGTCAACGCGGCAGTACTCGTGTTGCTCATTCCCACGCTGCTGGTGATCGGCGGCCTGGTTCGATTCATTTTCAAATATCGTCATTCACCAAAGTCTTATGTCCATCTCCGATCTTCCGACACTCAACGCAATTCTGAATAGCATCAGCGCCCTGCTGCTGACCGTTGGCTACATCTTCATCAAACGGAAAAACCGCGCGGCACACCGCAACTGCATGATCGCGGCGTTCATTACCTCGACGATCTTCCTGGCGTCATACCTGACCTATCATTTCAACAATGATCTCGGGCCGACGCCCTTCCTCGGCAAGGGCTGGGTCAGATCGCTCTATTTTGTCATCCTGATTTCACACACGATTCTGGCAATGGTTATTGTGCCGATGGTTTTCGTGACGTTTTCGCGGGCGCTGAAACAACGCTTTGATAAACACAGGGCCATTGCACGTTGGACATTTCCGATTTGGCTGTATGTTTCAGTGACGGGCGTGGTGGTGTACTTGATGCTTTACCGCTTATACCCGGCGCGATAAGCCGCCGGCGTCGCTTTCAGGCGAGAGTCGTGATTGCAGGAACGCTGTAAGACGACAATCCCGATTCCGTTGTCGGGCTGGCAAGTTTTATTTGTCGGATAAAGGTTCGCCTCTCATTTTCCATTTGTGATATGAGGTTTGAGATTTGGCATTAGCCAATAAATCAATGGTATTTGCCAATCAATCACAAATGAAAAATGACAACTGACAAATGGAAAATAAGCGCGGACTGTCATCTACTTTTTTACTCAAGTGAAACTGGCCGTCGAACTGACAGTTTGGAAACCCGGACGAATCCTTCATCCATTTTTCACTTCCCGTACGAACAAGTCTTCCAATGATTCGCGCACCGGCGTGACGGACACCAGTCGCCCGCCGGCTCGATGCGTCAGTTCCAGCACGCGGGCGATGGCGCGGTCGTCTTCCAGCCGGACGCGCGCGCCTTCAGGCGTAGGCAGCACGTTTATGGCCAGGCTTTTCAATTCGGCTAGCGTCGGTTCATTGACGCCGCTGATGACGGCTTCGATTTGGTTGCCGCGCGTTTTCAGAATGTCTGAGAGTTTGCCGGATTCGATCAATCGGCCACGATTCAGAATCGCCACGCGGTCGCACATGGCTTCAACGTCGGTCAGGATGTGCGAGGAAAAGAAAATGGTTTTGCCGTGCGCGCGCAAACTGCCTATCAAATCGCGGACTTCGCGGCGACCGAGCGGATCCAAGCCCGACATCGGTTCATCCAGAAACAAGACTTCGGGATCGTGAATCAATGCTTGCGCCAGGCCGACGCGCTGCAACATGCCTTTGGAAAATTTGCGCAGCGGTTTGTCGGCGGCGTCCGTCAGGCCGACTTGTTTGAGCAGTTCCGCCGCGCGCAGTTTGGTTTCGGCAGCGGGCAAATCGCACAGCGCGCCGCAATACGCCAGAAATTCACGCGCCGTCAGGTAGTCGTAAAAGTACGGCTGTTCCGGCAAATAGCCGACGCGAGCGCGCATGTTCACGTCGCGTATGCTCGTGCCCAAAATCCGCGCGGTTCCGGCGGTCGGTCGAATCAAACCCATCAGGATTTTGAACGTAGTGGTTTTGCCAGCGCCGTTTGGCCCCAGCAGGCCGAAGACTTCGCCCGTTTCCACCTGCAAACTCAGATCGTCCAGCGCACGCACGTGGCGTTTGCGCCAGAAGCCGGTCAGGTAATCCTGCGTCAGATTGTCGAGTTCGATGGCGATCACTGGTGGTTGGTGGTTGGTGGTTGGTGGTTGGTGAGTTCCAGCAACTGCAATTGCGCTTCGCAAACCTGCCTGACGAAAGCGTCGTTGCTTTCTTCGTAAAGCCGCAGGAAGAGTTGGCGCGCAGTTTCGCGGTCGCCGCCTTTGGCAATCATCGTGGCGGCCATAGGCTGCATCCAGCCCGGCGCGC
>CAZRXE010001383.1:0-3909 GCA_964603695.1 uncultured Heliomicrobium sp. | reverse complement strand
ACCTGACTGATCCGGTTGAAGTGAAAGACGTGCTGGCCGATTGCGACGACGAAAGCTGTGTTCTGGTGGTCAGCGATGCGGGCGCGGCGCGTGGCTATCGTCGCCGCGAACGCATCCGCGCCGCCGGCCTGATGGTCAATTCGTTGCGGAAATATAAGCCTTCGCTGGCCTGGCTCAATCCTATGCCGGCGTCGCGTTGGCGCGGCGCTTCGGCGGAAGTCATCGCCGAACTCGTGCCGATGTTTCCGATGACGCCGGACGGTTTCAGCAACACGATTGATGTGCTGCGCGGGCTGTCGTGAAACAGGTGGGACAGACTAAAGTCCGTCCCACGTAAAAAGAGCGAAAACAAGCAATGAACCTTTCTTCTTCACAAAATGCTGAGAACCCGAACACCGAACAATTGATCGAACGGTTTTTGGATCGTTTTGGAAACGCTGAGGGTTATCGCGATTTGGCGCGGCACGTGGCTTTGCCTTTCATTCTGACGCCGGAACTGGTCAATCTGCTGCGCGGAGAATTCCTGCCTACTCTGGATTGGGTGGCCGAAGCTGATTTGCTCTTGTCGGAGTTGTGCCGGGAAGTCGGCTACGAACAATTCGCCATGCGTTTGGAAGTCCGCGCGCTGCTTTTGCGCGAAGCCGAAAAACAGCTTGGCGAAGCCCGTTTGGAAGCCATTGCCCGCCGCGTACTCGGTTGGGCCGCCGGGCAAGCGCACGAAGCTTACGGTTTTCGCCGCCACGAATTGCAAACCCAACAGTGGGGCGCGATGGTTTACCTGAAAGAAAAACGCGCCCAAGCCGCCCGCGAATTGCAATCCGCGCTCGCAGCCGTCACCAAAATCAAAAGCCAGGTCGCCGCCCGCACCGCGCCGAGCGCCGAAGCCTTGCGATTGTCGAACATCATCCTGCAACTGCGCGACCGGCTGGGCGATTACCCCGAACTGATCGAACAGGCCGAATCCGTCACACGCCTGCTGCTCCAATCCGGCACGCTCCGCCCGGCGGACAAAAACGCCGTTGAGCTTGTCACTTTCACCTTTGAAACCATTCGGTTGAATGCGCGCGGCAAAGAAGTCAAACGCGAAACCAAACAAGCGCGCCAATTTGTAGAAGACCTCGGCAACGGCGTCACTCTGGAAATGGTTGAAATCCCCGCCGGAACTTTCTTGATGGGCGCACCGGAAAGTGAAGAAGGAAGTGGCAACGATGAGCGTCCGCAGCATCAGGTGATTCTGTCACCGTTTTACATCGGCAAATTCACCGTGACGCAGGCGCAATGGCGCGTTGTGGCCGGTTGGGAAAAAGTCGAAATTGACCTTCAGCCTGAGCCGTCCCATTTCAAAGGCGATGATCGTCCGGTGGAACAAGTTTCCTGGGACGACGCCGAAGAATTTTGCGCCCGGCTTTCCAAACACACGGGGCGTTTGTATCGGTTGCCGACGGAAGCGGAATGGGAATATGCCTGCCGCGCGGGAACGACTTTGCCTTTCGCTTTCGGCCAAACCATCACGCCGGAATTCGTCAATTACGACGGCAACTATCCCTACGGAAAGGCGGAAACAGGGAAATACCGAGGGGAAACCGTGCCGGTCGGTAGTTTGGGCGTGGCCAACGCTTTCGGACTGTTCGATATGCACGGCAATGTTTGGGAATGGTGCGAGGATTTTTGGCACAACAGTTATGAGAAGGCTCCATCGGATGGCTCAGCTTGGTTGAGTGGAGAGGACTCAAGTCCCCGGGTGTTGCGTGGGGGGTCGTGGGGCTTCTATGGGAGCGACTGTCGCTCCGCCAACCGCGATAGGAGCGCGCCCGGCGTCATCGGCCATGTCCTCGGTTTCCGGTTGGTGTCTGCGAGGACTCCGTAGCACTTTACCCTTTTGCTCTTTCGCGCTTTGCGCTGTTTTCCCTTTACCCTTGCGAGCGAAGCGAGCATGAAAATTTTTTTGAACTGATTGGATCGGCGGGAAAGGATTTCAACAAAAACAAGCCGGACAACGTGGAATGCTACGCGCCATTGGTCTCTACACAAATCTTTTAGCCCGCTTCACAGACTGAAAACAGAAAATCTCAAACTTGTGTAGAGACTAACGGCCTTGCGCGGTGGGATCGGGCACTCTCGTTTAGAAGAGCCGCCGCGAAAGATTGAAGCCGATGGTCAGCCCTTGCGGCGTGTCGTCCGCGCCGACGATGCCGCGCGACATCGAACGTTGCGAAAACGTCGTTCCGAAGCCGTTGGTGAAGGTCAGCGAGAAAGAATGCCTGCGCGATTCGCTGACTTTTTGAATGCCGAAGCCGAAGACGGGGCGGTGAATGCCGGAAAATTCCGTGACGTAGCGCGAGGCTTCGTTCAGGCGCATGTTGGCTTCGGCCATAATCGCCACTGTCGGGCGAATGTTGACCGCCGCGCCTACGCCGAGCGCCGTGGCCGTTTCGCCGGGCAGGTTTTGCGTCGGCGAAAAGCCTATGGGACGGTCGCCGACCGTGACTGTCGGCACTACATAAACCTGAGCGTGCCGCGTGATGCTGCGCGCAAAGGCGAATTCAAAACTGGTGGCGAAATTGCGCTGGAAATTGTCTCGGCCTTCCAATGCCACGCGCGCCATGACGGACACCGGATCGCCTTTTAATTCATTCGCCAAACTGACGCCCGCGAAGACTTCAATCGGGCGGCCCAGATTCGTCGGCGAACGATATGCGCCGATTTGAACGCGGTCGGTCAGGCCGTAAATGAAGCCGAACGACGGCGCGGCGAAGCTGTCCAGGCCGAACAATTCGGATTGATTACCGGGTTCGCCAAATGGGAATCGGTGCGTGAAGTCAGACCACAATGAGCCTTTCGGAATCGGAATCGTCGTCGGCAGGTTGATTAAGCGCACATCGCCGGGGCGGTAAACATTCGGGCGCGCATCCGGCTTGTCTTCTTTTTTCGGTGGCGTGGCGACTGCAACTTTGGTTTCAGTAGTTGCCGAAGAACCGGTTGCCGTCATTTCCTTGACGGTTTTGTCTTTGGTGTTGATGACGAATTTTTTGCCGTTGAGTTCGATGACGGCTTCGGCGTCGGAGCCGGGAACGAAACTGACCGCCGGTTTATCGCCTTGTGGCGCGGCGAAATTGGCAGGGAATTTTTGGCGCAGTTCCGGCGTGATCTCCAGTCCGGCGGCGGCGAAGGCTTTGCCGAATTCGTTGCGCGGGCCGCCGCCCGCAGGGTTTGTGTGACAGAGCGCGCAATTGCGCAATTCCGGTTTGGAAGCGGGATCGGCGGCGTAAAGTCTCAAATATTCAGGGCGCGCCTGGACGGTTAGCCCGGCAGCCGCAAACGCGGCCAGCGTGAAAACGAGTTTGAAAAGACGGTTCTTGGACATAAGTGTTTCGGTCAACTCCTGGTTTCTTGCTCGATTTGGAGGATGATTTCGGATTGCGAACTTCGGTTTAGAGTCAGTTCGGTCTTGCTTGGTCAGCAAGATTTATTCCGTTGGATAAAGGGCAAGTCTTGAATGAGTTAGCGGATTGCAAAAGCGTTTTTGTGTGACTTGGTTTGACTCTTTTCGTGCCGACGAACGGACTTGAGTGTCACGAAATGTCTCATCGGCTAGCGGCCTTTGAAATCCGGTTTGCGCTTTTCCAGGAAAGCGCGGACGCCTTCTTCTTTGTCTTCGCTGGAAAAACACAGCGCGAACAAATCAATCTCTTGATCCAGCCCTTCGCGCAGAGTGGTGCGGGCGGCGGCTTTGACGGCGGTCTTGGCCATCGCCAGTGCGACGGGGCTTTTTTCAGCAATCTTGCTGGCCAGTTCCATTGTCTTCGCTTCGAGTTCTTCGGGCGGATAAACCTCGTTCACCAGACCGAGGCGATGCGCTTCCTGAGCGGTGATCATTTCGCCGGTCAGTATCATTTGCATTGCTTTGCC
>CAZRXE010001382.1:0-5568 GCA_964603695.1 uncultured Heliomicrobium sp. | reverse complement strand
CGCCGCGAAGAGTTCCCGACGCTCGCTTCGGGCATTCACCTGTTGAGTCACAGCCTGGGGCCGATGCCGCGTGCGGCGCGGGAATCCATCAACACTTATTGCGAGTTGTGGGAAGGCCACACCAGCGAAGACGCCTGGGCCGCAAGTTGGTGGCAGTTGTCCGAACAGGTCGGCGACCGCATCGCGCGCATTCTGGGCGGCGCGCCGGGCACGGTGCAGGTGCAGCCGAATGCCTCCATCGCGCTTTCGACCGTCGCTTCCTGCTTCGATTTCGGTTCGACGACGCGCAACAAGATCATCACCACGGCGCTGGACTTTCCTTCGATGGGCTACATCTGGCAGGCGCAACAACGCTTGGGAGCGCGCTTGCACATCGTGCCTTCGGAGGACGGCATCACCGTTGCACCCGAACGCATTCTGGAAGCGATTGACGACGACACCTGTTTAGTGGCCTTTGCACACACTTCCTACCGAAGCTCGTTCCGCCCTCACAATCAGGCGGTGCAAACCATCATCGAACAGGCGCATAGCCACGGCGCGTTGGTGCTGTTGGATGTTTATCAATCGGCGGGCGCAATAGAACTCGATGCCGCCGGATGTAACGTGGACTTCTTGATTGGAGGAGCCATCAAGTGGCTGTGCGGCGGGCCGTCGTGCGGGTATCTGTACGTGCGCCCGGAGCTTCAATCGGAATTAGAGCCGCGCTTGACGGGCTGGATCGCGCACGCCGAACCCTTCGCCTTTTCGCATGAAGCGATGCAGTACGCGCCCGCCGTCCGCCGCTTCGCACAAGGCACACCCAATATACCTGGCCTCTATTCCTGTCTGGCCGGATTGCAAATCATTGAAGAAGTCGGCCTGCCCGCCATCGCGCTGGAATCACGCCGACGGACGGAATGGATGGTTGAATTCGCGCTGGAACGCGGCTGGCGATTGAACAGCCCGCGCCATGCCGATGAGCGCGGCGCTTCCGTGATGATCGGCGTTGAAAACGCCCCGCAAGTCGTGACTCGTTTGGCCGAGCAACAGGTTTTCGTGGATTGCCGTCCGGGCGTGGGCTTGCGCATTTCGCCGCACTTTTTCAACACGGACGAAGAAGTCAGGGCGGCGATGGAAATCATCGCCGCCACGATTTGAGGAAAACTGAAACGGTTTTCCGCTGACCGCGTACTCACCACCAGTCAGACCTTTGAGTGCTTGGGCGGTCATCTCGCGCCGAGTCCGATTTATCTCAACAATCAGGCAATTAGGAGGATCAAGTCTCATGCAACCCCTTCATGAATGCACCCGCTCTTTTCAGCGCGGCTTTCGGCTGCTGCTGTGTTTCAGTTTGATTTTGGCTTCGCTTTCGCCCGTCACGCTGCGCGCGCAGGACAAGGCGCAGAAAGAGGACAGCCGCGTCCAAAAAGCCAACTACGATCTGGCTTCGCGCTGGACGGCGCAAAAAGTCGGTAAGATGGTCTTCGACACCAGCGTCACGCCGCATTGGCTGGAGGCTTCTGACAAGTTCTGGTACAGCTACGAAACCAGTCAGGGCAGGAAGTTTTATCTGGTTGACCCTCTGAAGAAAACCAAAGCGCCGCTGTTTGACGCCGCCAAAATGGCCGCGATGTTGACCAACCTGACGCGCATTCCCTACGACGCGCAACATCTGCCGATCAACACCGTGCGGATGGTCAAAAAAGACGCGGCCTTCCAATTCGACATCAGCGTTCCGCGCGAAGCCGACATTCCCGGGCTGAAAAAAGAAACCGACGCCGTTGCCGGCGGCGATTCCGGCAACCCGCAAGATGACGAATCGGACGATCCGCAACAGCGCGCCGCACAAGGCGCAGAGCGTCCACCCGCCAATCCGAACCGGACAATTTACTTCGAATACGATCTGGCGACGGCCAAACTCGCGTTGCTGCCGGATTACACGCCTCCGCGCAAAGCCCGCTGGGCCGCCGTATCACCGGACGAAAAGACCGTCGTTTTCGCACGCGGCCAGAATCTTTTCATGATGGACTCCGACAATTACGCCAAAGCTCTGAAAAAAGAAGACGACGCGACGGTTGTCGAAGCTCAACTGACCACCGACGGCGAAGAAAATTTCAGCTACGCCCGCCGTTTGCGCGAAGAAGAACGCGGCGCGTACCGCTTCAGCGAAAAGAACAAAACTCCGCGCACGCCGGCCATTCAAATCGTCTGGTCAAAGGATTCGCGCAAGTTTTCCGTCATCCGCAACGATCAGCGCAAAGTCGCCGATTTGTGGGTCATCAATTCGCTCGCCAATCCGCGCCCGAAACTGGAAAGTTACCGTTACGGCATGCCCGGCGAAGCCGAACAACCGCAAGCGCACGTCGAAGTGTTCGACCTCGCCTCGAAAGCGCGCGTCAAGGTCAAATCCGAGCAATTCAAGGATCAACAGGTCGGCATTTACACCGCGCCCATCACCGAACGCGAACGCGAACGCGCACGCTTCATTCAAGTTGACCGCAGCGGCGACCAGGATCAACAGCAACAGCAAGGCGGCGGCCCGCAATTTTCCGGCGTCGAGCCGAAATGGCTGGCCGACGGATCGGACAAACTTTATTTCAATCGCACCAGCCGCGATTTGAAAAAGATTGATGTCTGCGTGGCCGACACCGCGACCGGCGAGGTCAAAACTCTGATTCAAGAACGCCTGAACACTTACGTCGAACTCAAACCGCTGTGGCTGGTCAACAACGGGCAGGAACTGGTTCACTGGTCGGAACGCGATGGCTGGGGACATTACTATTTGTTTGACGCCGGCGGCGCGCTGAAAAACCAAATCACGTCGGGCGAGTTTTACAGCGACACCGTCGAAGGCATTGATGAAAAAACGCGCACGCTCTATTTCAACGCCAACGGACGCGAGCAGAACGAAGACCCATACTATTCACACCTTTACAGCGTCAGCCTCAACGGCGGCAACCCGAAGCTGTTGAATCCCGGCGACGGTTCGCACGCCGTGGCGTCAGCGGATTCGCTGAAATACCTGATAGACAATTCCTCGCGCGTGAACTGCGCGCCGGAATCCGTGCTGTACGATCAACTCGGCGCAAAGCTGATGCCGCTGGAAACCACAGACCTTTCGGCAATGAACGAAGCGGGCTTCAAATTCCCCGAACCCTTCAAAGTCAAAGCCGACGACGGCATCACGGATTTGTACGGCGTGATGTACAAGCCTTTCGATTTCGACGCGAACAAGAAGTATCCGATCATCGCTTACGTTTATCCCGGCCCGCAGACCGAAAGCGTGACCAAGACCTTCACGCCGCGCAACGACCGCGTAACGCTGGCGCAGTTCGGTTTCATCGTCATCGAAGTCGGCAATCGCGGCGGCCATCCGCAACGCTCGAAGTGGTATCACAACTACGGCTACGGCAACTTGCGCGATTACGGGCTGGCCGACAAGAAAGCCGCGATTGAACAGCTTGCGCGCCGTCACGGATTCATTGACGTTGATCGCGTGGGAATTTTCGGCCATTCGGGCGGCGGCTTTATGTCCACGGCGGCGATGCTGGTTTACCCGGACTTTTTCAAAGTCGCGGTTTCGTCTTCCGGCAATCACGAAAACAACATCTACAACCGTTGGTGGAGCGAAAAACACCACGGCGTCAAGGAAGTCACCGACAAAGACGGCAACGTCAAGTTCGAGTACAACATTGAACGGAACTCCGAACTGGCCAAAAACCTCAAAGGCCATCTGATGCTGGCCACCGGCGATATGGACGACAACGTGCATCCGGCCAACACGCTGCGGATGGCCGATGCGCTCATCAAAGCCAACAAACGGTTCGACTTCTTTATGATTCCCGGCAAACGGCACGGTTACGCCGACGCCACCAATTACTTTTTCTGGGTGCGGGCGGATTACTTCTGCAAGCATCTGTTGGGCGATATGGCCGCCAGCGTGGATATGATCGAACTCAACAAGGAGCGCGAACAGTCCGGCGATAAGAACGCAAACCGCCGTGGCGCGAGGCCGTAATCATTGTCCCGGCACTAAAACTCTCTTCCATTTTCCATATTCAATTTGTCATTTGTTATTTGTCATTGCGCCGTCCGGCAAAGGTCAATGGCAATAACAAATGCAAAATAAAAAATGGAAAATGGAAGCTGACGAGGAGTTCTCCCGATGAAAAGAGCAATCTTTATTTTCCTGTTTGCGCTTGGCCTGTCTGCCGCCGTGTTAGCGCAGCAACTGCCAACACCAACCGAAGGCGATTTCATCCTGCGCGACTTTCGTTTTGAAAGCGGCGAAACCTTGCCCGAACTGCGGCTGCATTACCGCACGCTCGGTAAAATCCAGCGCGACGCTTCGGGCAAAGTCACGAACGCCGTCTGGATCGGTCACGGCACGGGCGGCACGGGACGGCAGTTTTTGTCGCAGCAATTCGCCGGGCAATTGTTCGGCGCGGGCCAACTGCTGGACGCGGCGAAATACTTCATCATCCTGCCGGACGGCATCGGTCACGGGCAGTCCTCGAAGCCGAGCGACGGGCTGCGCGCGAAGTTTCCGAAATACAACTACAACGACATGGTCGCGGCGCAACACAGACTGTTGACCGAACATTTGGGCGTCAATCATCTGCGGCTGGTGATGGGAACTTCGATGGGCGGGATGCACACCTGGGTGTGGGGCGAAAAGTATCCTGACTTCATGGACGCGCTGATGCCGCTGGCCAGCTTGCCCGTGCAGATTGCCGGGCGGAATCGTTACTTTCGGCGAATGGTGATTGATTCCATCACCAAGGATCCTGAATGGAACAACGGCGATTACAAACAACAGCCGCGCGGACTCATCTCCGCCAATTACACGCTGTTGCTGATGAGCAGCATTCCGCTGCAAATGCAGAAGCAGGCCCCGACGCGCGACGACGCCGACAAAATGTTCGACAACGCAGTAGAAAACGCAGTGCGAGGCAAAGACGCCAACGACATGCTTTATCAGTTCGCAGCCTCGCGCGATTACAATCCGCAGCCATTGCTGGAAACGATCAAAGCGCCGCTCGTGGCCATCAACTCCGCCGACGATCAAGTCAATCCGCCGGAACTCGGCGTTGCCGAACGCGAAATCAAGCGCGTCAAACGCGGGCGGTTCATCCTCATTCCCATCAGCGACCAAACGCGCGGCCACGGCACGCATTCCTTGCCCGCATTGTGGAAACAGCATCTGGCCGAGTTGCTGGAAGAATCCACTTCGCATTGAGCGAAAAGTGATCGGCTCCCTGCCTGATTGATTTTGCGGACGCAAGAAACAATCGGGCATTTAGACAGAATGACCGGGATTTCTTCAAGATTGACAAGATCGTGTTGTCGGCAAGCTTTTGGACTGCTCCTGTCAATCCTGTCTATGCCAAATTGATTCGGAAAATTTCCTCGGATTTTATTCAAACCATCCGGCGATTGGCTTAGTCTTACCTCGCGTTTTCGGCGTTTATGGTTCCGGAGACTTCTAGCTGACTTGCAAGATACAAAATGAAACGACCGTTCCGCTTCGGTTCGAGGAGCGGTTTTCGGTTTTTACGACAGGAGGATTTATGCCAATGACTGGCTTTG